>JAUIKB010000152.1 GCA_030430975.1 Polyangia bacterium | reverse complement strand
CCAGCGGAACCGCTGGCACCGGTGGCTCACCCGCTCCCACCAAGGAGTGCGGACCCAGCGAGTGTCCCGAGCCGCTGTGCGCCGACGGCGCCACCTGCGACCCGACTACCGGACAGTGCACCGACGACCCCTGCACCGGCGTGAAGTGCCCCGGCGAGCAGGTCTGCCTCGACGGTGAGTGTGTCAACGACACCAGCACCGGCGGGCAGGGCGGACAGGGTGGATCCGGCGCCGGCGGCTCCTCAGGCAGCAACGCTGGCGGCGCCGGCGGCGCAGCAGGCACCGGTACCGGTGCCACCGCTGGCACCAACGGCGGCCCGAAGCAGCCCGAAAAGGGCGTCTTTGGCCTAGCGACCGGCGGCGGCGGATGCGCCTGCCGAGCGGTTGGCACCACAAACAACACTCGATCGTCCTTCGCGGGCGCAGCTGTACTAGCATTAGTCGGGGTCGCCATGGGGCGGCGTCGACGCCGATCCTTAGCCGACTCTATGAAGAATAAAGGAGCCTCGAAATGAGACCGCAAGCTCTGGCCATCGTCCTGCTCACCGTCGGTGGCGCCCTGTCTCAAGTGGGCTGCACGACCGAGAGCTATTGCTTCCGCGACTGCGAAGGCGACGGCACCTCGGGCGCCGGCGGAACGACCGGCTCCGACGCGGGCTTTGACGGGCCGAACATCGACGCCGCCCAAGGCGGAACCGGCGCCATCATCAACGTGGACGGAGGCCCCGGCAAACCCGACGGTTGCATCGACACCGAACTGTGCAACGGCTTCGACGACGACTGCGACGGTGAGATCGACGAGGACATCGACTTCACCAACGTCCGCAACTGTGGCAACTGCGCAACCGACTGCCTTGCTCAGCTCGAGCACGCCGTGGACCCCAGCTGCGACCCGCCGGATCCCGCCGACGGCACCACGCCGGGCACCTGCAATTACGGCTCCTGCGAGCAGGACTTCTACGATGCCGACGGCAATCCAGCCAACGGCTGTGAGTACTACTGCATCGAAAACCCGAACGGCACCAACACCACCGATCCCGGTGGCGAGGATGGCTGCGGCAAGGACGATGACTGTGACGGTCAGATCGACGAGGACGTGGACCTGTGCGACGTGGACAACTGCGGCGCGTGCGGCAAGAAGTGCGTCATTCTGAACGGCACCGGTAAGTGCGAGTTCAGCGGAAGCTCAGGCGATGCGTGCACGGACCAGAACACAGCGTGTGAAGTCGATCAGTGCGACCCCGGTTGGTACGACATCGACGGCGCGTCAGAAAACGGCTGCGAATACAATTGCACCACAGTCAACGTTGGACCCGAGATATGCGACGGCATCGATAATGACTGCGACGGCCGCATCGACAACCGCGATCCAAGCCTGGAAACGGATGACCCCAACGTGGGCGCGGACTGCTTCGGCGGCGCCCAGGGTGAGTGCTCGACCGACGCGCACAAAGGCGTGTCGAAATGCATCGGCGGCGCCATCACGTGTTGCGACGTCAGCTCCAACGACGAGGATCAGACCAACACCAACTTCCCCAAGAACGGCCTCCGCAACGCGATCTGCGACGGCTCCAACCCGCCGTTCGTGCTGAAGCCCGACGAGGTCAGCGAAACCTGCAACAACAAGGATGACGACTGCGACGGCCTAGTCGACGACAGCCCGGTCGACGCTGGGGGTCAGTGCGGTAGCTCCGTCGGCAGCTGTTCCAAGGGCACACTCCAGTGCGTCAACGGCGGCCTCAGCTGCCAGGGCCAGACGGCGCCCGTGCCCGATACCTGCGACGGTGCGGACAACAACTGCGACGGCATCATCGACGCCGAGGTCACGGCCAATCCCCCCGTGCCGTGCCAGAACGACAGCGGCTGCGGCGCTAACGAACAGTGTCGCGAACGCACCGGACCGGCCGACAAGGTGTGCGTCCGCGACGCGGTCGACGCCGGCGGTGTCTGTCCCGGCTACCCTGCCCCGCCATCGGGCGCCACGTCGCCGTGCATGAACGGCGAGCTCAGGTGCCTGAGCGCCAGCTTGGTGTGTCAGGGCGAGGTAGGCCCGACGAGCACGAGCGACGCGTGTGGCGTGGACGCCAACTGCGACGGCACCCTCGACAGCCAGCCCGACCTGCAGAACGACCCGAAGAACTGCGGCTCGTGCGGCAACGACTGCGCGGCGCTCGGCGGTAACTCGCTGTGGACCTGCGTGGCGGGCACGTGCACGTTCGACCAGTGCCGCGGCGGTTTCATCGAGTGCGGCGGTGCCCCGAACGATTGCGAAACCGCGTGCAGCGGTTCGTCCGGCAATCCCGAGCTGTGCAACGGCGTCGACGACGACTGTAACTGTCAGATCGACGATAATATCGCCAGCACGCCCACGCCGCCTCAGGTCTGCAACGTCCTGCCCGGCGCTACGGACCCCGGCTGCTTGCCCCGCAGCGGCAGCAACCCGACGGGTGTCGCCGTGACATGCTCCGGCGGCGCGTGGCAGTGCAACTTCACCAGTGGCTACTGCGACAACTCACCCGCCAATCCAGGCCTGTACTGCGAGGCAACCGCCGACGTCTGTGACGGCCTGGACAACAACTGCAACGGCGGCATCGACGACAACTTCCAGCAGGCGGTGCTACCGACAGGTTACCTCGGACAGGACTGCGCCAGCGACGATGCTCCGGGTGTCAACCACGGTCAGTGCCGCACGACCGGCGTGTTCGTGTGCAACGGACCGAACGCCACGGCGTGTAACGCAACGCCGGACTTCTCCCAGCGTTCGGCGGAGCTCTGCGATAACCAGGACAACGACTGCGACGGCGACGTGGATGAGATCTACACCAGCCCCGGCAGCCAGCCCGAGTACGTGAAGCCAGCGGTCATCCAGATCAACTCGAACACCTGGGTCTACCAGTACGAGGCGAGCCGACCCGGCGCGACCGCTAACAACCCCGGCAACGGCAACGGCTGGCACTCGAACCCACCGGCCGGCACCGTGGCTGAGGCGACCAGGTCCTGCTCGGAACCGGGCGTCGTGCCATGGTTCAACCTGAGCGCGGTCGAGGCCGCGCAAACGTGCAACGCGGCTGGCGGGCGACTGTGCGAACTGTCCGATTGGCAGACCGCGTGCAAGCCCAACTCCGGCTGCGACTACGCCTACTCGCCTCGCGGCGGCAGCGGCTCGGCGTGCCAGAACCTCGGCAACTACCCGCAGGGCAACCCTCACTGCAACATCGGTCTGTACGACTTCGACAACAGCACGCCGGTGAACGGTAGTCAGGGCCCCGACGACGGGCTGCTGCCGACCCGCTACACCTCGGGTTCCAATCCGCCCCCGCTGACCAACTGTTTCGCCGACTGGCGCAACCTGCAGGGCAACCCGAACAACTCCAACGGTGGCATCTACGACATGCTCGGCAACCTGCGTGAGATCACGTGGAACCGCAGCACCTCGGCGAGCAACAACTGCGACCCGACGGATAATTCGGACGGCAACTGCCTGTTCACGCTGATGGGCGGCGCATTCAACAGCCAGGCTGAGAGCGGTGCCACGTGCGACTTCACGTTCTACACGGTCGATAATCAGTTCAAACTGTTCGACGCTGGTTTCCGCTGTTGCTTCGACACCAACCCGTCGCCTCCGTAGACTAGGCGTCGACCTCAATCTCAGCGGCCTGGGCACATCGCCTGGGCCGCTCAGGTTTTGTTGGCACCAAACATCGTACCCGCCCCGTGGGCCACATCGTGCGGTAGGCTGGTCGCCGTGCCCAAGGCATCAGCAAAGAAGTCGCCCCAGATCAATCCGGTTCGCCTGCTCGTCGCCAAACGCGAGGGGCGGACGCACACCGCCGACGAAATCCGGGGCCTGATCGACGGATTCGTCACAGGCCAGGTCGCCGACTACCAAATGAGCGCGTGGCTGATGGCCGCGCTGCTCAACGGCATGACGGATAAGGAAACCGTCGCCCTCACCGAGGCGATGTTGCATTCCGGCGACGTGCTGCGGCTCAAGTCCGTGAAGCCACGCAAAGTCGACAAGCACTCGACCGGCGGGGTCGGCGACAAGATCAGCATCTGCCTCGCGCCGCTGGTCGCCGCTTGTGGCGTCGCCGTACCGATGATTTCGGGCCGCGGCCTCGGCCACACCGGCGGCACGCTCGACAAGCTCGAAGCCATCCCCGGCTACGACGTGTCGCTGGACGAAAAGACGTTCGAACGGGTCGTGCGCACGGTCGGCACAGCGATGATCGGGCAGACTTCCCGATTAGCCCCTGCGGACAAGCGTATCTACGCGCTGCGCGACGTGACCGGCACCGTCGAAAGCATTCCGCTGATCGTCGCCAGCATCCTGTCCAAAAAGCTCGCCGAAGGCATCGACGGACTGGTCCTCGACGTAAAGGTCGGTCGCGGCGCGTTCATGAAGGACCTCAAATCCGGACGGAATCTGGCGCGCGCGCTGGTGCGCGTCGGCAAGGGTGCCGGAAAGCAGGTCACAGCGCTGCTCACCGACATGGAGTCGCCGATCGGGCTGACGATCGGCAACGCCAACGAAACCCGCGAGGCGCTCGAAGTACTCCACAACGCTGGACCTGACGACACAGTAGACCTGACGCTCGAACTCGGCGCCGAGATGCTGATGATCGGGCGCGTTGCCAAGACCAAGAAACAGGCACTCGCGAAACTGCAAGCCGCGCGCGCCGACGGCAGCGCGCTTGAGACGTTCGCCAAGATGGTCAAGGCGCAGGGCGGTGACACTCGGGTTGTTTTCGATCCCTCGCTGCTACCCCGCGCCAAGCAGCGCGTCGCCGTGCCGGCTGCGACATCGGGCTACGTCGCGTCCATCGACTCGATGGAGCTGGGACTCGTCGGTGTCGCGCTCGGCGCCGGCCGGACACGGGCCGACCAAGCCGTCGATCACGCCGTCGGCATCGAGCTTCCCCAATCGATCGGCGCCAAAGTCTCCAAAGGCGATCCCTTGGCGTTCATCGACGTGCACAAAAAAGCCGCGGCGACGCCTCACGTCAAACGCGTCCAAGCGGCATTCAAGCTCACGCGCACCCAACCGAAATCGAAATCACGCATCCTCGAGCGCCTCACGAAATAGTCGGTTCGCTCGCCTCCTAGACGCTTCGGCTCGCTGCCCTGAACTTTGGGGACAATCGAATCTCTTCACAGCACCTCGCGGTGACCAAAGGCGCTGCGCGGTTTGGTATGAGGCGCGGTGCATTCCGTCACTTGTCCCAGCGTTCAAGACGCGGGGCCTGGAATCCACCACGTGGCGCGTCTCCCAATGCCGCCACCTGGCAGCGACGACCGAGCCGCGCATCTGCGAACACAAGACGTCCGTTGGCGCTTTACGCCTTCGCTCCGTGTGGCACGATGCGCGCCTCATGACGCAACGTCGTATCCTCGTCACGTCGGCGCTCCCGTACGCCAACGGTCATATCCATATTGGACACTTGGTCGAGTACCTGCAGACCGACATCTGGGTCCGCTTCCAAAAGCTGCGTGGCCACGAGTGTCGCTACTTCTGCGCCGACGACACCCACGGCACGGCGATCATGATCCGGGCCCGCCAGGAAGGCCGCGCCGAGACCGACGTCATTGCCGAGATGAGCGAGTCACATCAGCGCGACTTCGCCGGGTTCCACATCGAGTTCGATCACTACGGCAGCACCAATTCAGAGGCGAACAAGGAGCGCTGCACTGAAGTCTGGAAGGCGCTACGCGACCAGAACCTGGTCATCGAGCGCGACGTGACGCAGCTGTTCGATCCGAAAGAGGGCATCTTCTTGGCGGACCGGTTCGTCAAGGGAACCTGCCCGAACTGCGCCACGCCGGATCAGTACGGCGACAGTTGCGAGAAGTGTCTCGCCACGTATTCCCCCACCGATCTGAAAGATCCGAAGAGCACGCTGTCCGGCGCCACGCCGGAGGTTCGCACCGCCAAGCACCTGTTCGTCACGATCGAGTCGTTCCGGTCGTTCCTGAGCGAGTGGACCGGTCAGGACGACCATCTCGAATCGAGCGTCGCGAACTACCTCAAGGGGCAGTTCCTCGGCAAAGAGCTGCGTGACTGGGACATCTCGCGCCCGGCACCGTACTTCGGATTCGAGATCCCCGATGCTCCCGGCCACTACTGGTACGTGTGGTTCGACGCGCCGATCGGCTACATCGCGTCCACCCAAGAGTGGTGCGCGAAACACAACCAGAACCTCGACGACTGGTGGCGGTCCGACCAAACCGAGATCCACCATTTTATCGGCAAGGATATCACTTACTTCCACGCGCTGTTCTGGCCATCGATGCTGAAAGCCGCCGGCTTCACGCTGCCGACGCGGGTCCAGGTGCATGGCTTCTTAACCGTCAACGGCGAGAAGATGAGCAAATCCAAAGGCACGTTCATCCGTGCGTCGACTTATCTCGAGCACCTCAACCCGACGTACCTGCGCTATTTCTACGCCAGCAAGCTAACTCCGCGCGAAGACGACATCGACCTGAACCTGGAAGAGTTCGCTCAGAAAGTGAACTCAGAGCTCGTGAACAAGGTCGTGAACCTGGCGAGCCGCTCGGCGCGGTTCGTTGCCGACACGGGCCTGTCCGACGCTTACCCGGATGATGACGGCCTGTTCGAAAACGGCGCGGCGACTGGCGAGTTCATCGCCGAGGCGTACGAAGCCAAGGACTACAACAAGGCGGTGCGTCTGATCGTCGGGCTCGCCGATCGCGCCAACGAGTACTTCGACAAGATGGCGCCCTGGCAGCTCAAAAAAGAGGGCAAGCTCGACGAAGCGCGCAACGTGTGCTCGGTCGCGCTCAATCTGTTTCGGCAGCTCACCATCTATCTCGCGCCGGTGGTGCCGCAGCTATCCACCGAGAGCGCTCGACTGCTGGGCACGGAGATCAAGACGTGGGACGACGCCAAGACTCCGCTCGTCGGCACCGGCGTGCAGCCCTTTAAACACCTGCTCACCCGCGTCGACATGAAGGACGTACAGGCCGTGATCGACGCCAGCACCGACGCCAGCACCGAGACCGCCGGCGCGTCCGCCGCCACCTCGGACGACTCCGGCGACGCACTCGCCGCCGAACCGATCGCGGACGAATGCACCTTCGAAGACTTCATGAAGGTCGACCTGCGTGTCGCTCGCGTCCTCAAAGCCGAAACGATTCCGGAGGCGCGCAAACTGCTCAAGCTAACGCTCGGCCTCGGCGGCGACGAAACGCGCACCGTGTTCGCCGGCATCAAGTCGGCGTACGAGCCGAGCGCGCTCGAAGGCCGACTGGTGGTGATGGTGGCCAACTTAGCACCGCGAAAGATGAAGTTCGGCGTAAGCGAGGGCATGGTGATCGCCGCGGGCCCGGGCAAGGAAGACATCTACGTGTTGAGCCCGGACGACGGCGCGGTGCCCGGCCAGCGTGTGCACTGATTTTATTGGGTTCCTCGGCGCGCGCAGACGCGCGGAGGTTCCTCCCGGCGAGCGGACGCGTTGGTTCCTCGGCGCGCGCAGACGCGCGGAGGTTCCTCCCGGCGGGCGGGCCGCCACGATTCCTCATCGCTCCTCGGCAGCGGACGCGAGTGGAAGTTCCGCTCCACGAACGGTACCGTTGGTTCCGCGGCAACGCCTCGCGCGTCACTGATCTAGAATCAGCGAAATCGTCAGTCCGGCACCGACGCCGAGCCCGTCCCAGGTCAAGTCGCGAAACGAAGCCGACGAGCCGCGGTGTTCATCGTAGAATTCCTTGCCGACGCCCGCCGCAACGCCGATCACGGTAGCGACGAGCAGACGGACCCAGCGTCGCTCGGTCGCCAGCGCCGTCAAACCGTACGACCCGGCCGTAATGATCGTGGACGCTTCGAAGTGCAACGCCTTGTCGTGCGCCCACCACGGGTCGGCCCGCGGCCCCAGTGCGTAGGCCTCGGTCGAGTAGAGCAGCGCGCTGAGGACAGCGAAACCACGTATCCAGGGCCGCAAACGCAACATCGTCCAAGCGTAGCCAAAATTCCGACACGGCCGGCCCACATTGACGATAATGCGCGGGCCGCAGCAGGAAGGCGGCGGGAAGCAGATGACCGGGTCATGGGATTGTTAGACGGCAAGGTTGCGATAGTCACCGGAGCGGGCGGTGGCATTGGCCGCGAAACCGCGTTGCTGTTCGCCACGGAAGGCGCCAAAGTCGTCGTGAACGACGTAGGGTCAGAGCGGGACGGGTCTGGCACGGGCAAAGCGATGGCGGACCGCGTCGTCGATGACATCGCGTCGGCCGGCGGCGTCGCTGCACCCAGCTACGACAGCGTCGCCACTCAAGAGGGTGCCGACAGTCTCATCAAGACGGCCGTCGACCGGTTCGGGCGCATCGACATCCTGATCAACAACGCCGGGATTCTCCGAGACAAGACGCTCTTCAAGATGGATGTGCCGATGTGGGATGCCGTCATCGCCGTCCACCTGACCGGCACCTTCCTGTGCACGCAAGGCGCAGCTCGTCAGATGCGCGCTCAGGGCGGCGGCGGCGCCATCGTCAACACGACGAGCGTCTCGGGCATGCTGGGTAACTTCGGACAGACCAACTATTCCGCCGCCAAGGCTGGGATCTATGGGCTCACGCGGACGGCATCGATCGAGCTTCAGAAGTACGGCATTCGCGTGAACGCGGTGGCGCCGATCGCCAAGACGCGCATGACCGAAGACCTTCCGATGTTCGCGAAACTCGGAACGTTGACGCCTGAGCACGTCGCGCCGGCGCACCTGTTTCTGGCAAGCGAGAAGAGCGCCGAGATCAGCGGTCAGGTCCTCAGCGTCGCCGGCGGCAAAATGAGCATCTATAAAGTCGTCGAGAGCCCCGGCAAGTTCAAAGAGGGCAACAACGGGGTATGGACGGCTGACGAGATCGCTGAGCATTGGGAAGTCATCTCGAAGGTTTAACCGTGTACGTCGAGCGAGGTGACGGCAACACGCCGAAACCATTCGATTTCGCCTGACGCTTGGGCCGCTGCGCGTCGTGTCGAGCGGACACCTCGCCGTGGCCCGAAGTGTGCATTGCGCACGCTGTGTTCGGTGAGGCCGCTATTAAGGGCCGCCAATTGCTGGTCATGGGGGCCGGTGTTAGGTTGATGAGGTGCGGGAGCGATGCTTCCGCGCGCCCCGGCCATGGCACGCGACTCGAACATCCCCCTATTTTTGTGGATCACCACGGCGGTGCTCGCGCACATCGCCTGGGGTGGAGGCGCGGACAAGGTCTCGGACAAACTTCAAGAGACGCTCGACATCAAGCGCTTTGCGGTCTCGGTTCGGAGCCACGTGCGCAGCAGCTACGGCACGTTCGAAGTGGCCCTCGGCGAACCCCAGCCGGCGCCGCCCGCCT
>JAUIKB010000151.1 GCA_030430975.1 Polyangia bacterium | reverse complement strand
CGCGCCATGTCGGGCAGGCGCGTACTTAGGCGCTCGAGGCCTTCTTCCAGCATCTTTTCCGTCTTGCAGAACGCGAAGCGCACAAGGTGCTGACCGACTTCTGGGCGCACAAAGAACGCCCCGCACGGGATCGCCGCCACGCCGACCTCCGGCGGGAGCCGCAGGCAAAAGTCGAAACCGTCGTCGAAGCCCAGGCTGCGGATGTCGGTGCAAACGAAATATGTACCCTCTGGCTCGAACACCGATAGCCCGACCGACCTCAAGCCCGCGCACAACAGGTCTCGGCGACGCCGGTAGTCGGTTCGGTACGTATCCAAGTAGCTCTGGCCTAGGGCCAGGCCCGCGGCGATGCCGTGCTGCAGCGGAGCCGCTGTCGAGAACGTGACAAACTGATGAGCTGAGCGCACGGCTCGCGACAGACTTGCCGGGGCGCACGACCATCCAACTTTCCAGCCAGTAAAGCTGAAGGTCTTGCCGGCGGATGATATGCACACCGTGCGCTCGCGCATGCCTGGCAGCGTCGCGATGGGGCGGTGCGCGCCGCCGAAGACCAAGTGCTCGTAGACCTCGTCGCTGATGACTACCAGGTCCCGCTCGCGCGCGCACTGGGCGATGACTTCGAGTTCGGCGTCGCCAAATACCCTGCCCGTCGGGTTGTGGGGCGTGTTCAAAAGAATCAGCCGCGTCGTTTCATCCACGGCGGCGTCCAGGCGCGCCTTGGTCAGCTCAAACCCCGCGCCGAGGTGGTTGCCCTGGGCGTCCTGTCGGTTGAGAGTGACGACCTGTTCCACGCCGCCGGCCATCGCGATCCCGGCTCGGTACGAGTCATAGTATGGCTCGAACAAGACGACCCCGTCGCCGGGGTTGCAGAGTGCTTGTAGGCTGCAGTAGATCGCCTCGGTCGCTCCGCTGTGAACGGTCACTTCCTGCAGGGGGTCGTACTTGAGCCCGTAGTGAACACGCTGGTGGTCGGACAAGGCATGCACGAGCTCGGGCACCCCGGCGCTACGCGCATATTGATTGTGTCCGTTGTTGAGGGCACCGATGACTGCCTCCCGCAGCTCGCTTGGACCCTCGAAGTTCGGAAACCCCTGACCGAGATTGATGGCTTCGTGCTCTCGGGCCAGCGCCGTGATTTCGGCGAAGATCGTGGTCCCGAAACCACGCAGGGTTCGCGCGAGGCGAGGATCGTCCATGACACCGGGTATACCTCAGGTCCCCGGCGCAGTCGGACACCCGGACACGTAGGTGAGTGTGCGCCCACGTCGGACATGCCGATCCCGGAGATGGCGATCCACGGTTGAGGCGCCAGGGGACAATCGGTAACCTCTGACCCAATCAACTCGCGAAGCCTCGCGTGCCGGGAGCCGCGCTTGGTGTGTCATTTGGGGATTTACAAGCTAATGCAAAAACAACTCTTCAATATTCTCGGTGCCCTCGGGGCGTGCGTCGCGCTTTCGAGCACGGGCTGCGGCCCCCGACCCGGTCCCGGCGGTGTCACCCCGGGCAGCGGCAAGAGCGACTTCGTGTCGAATCTCTCCTCCGACGTTGTTCGGAACTACCAAGAGCCGATTCTCGCCGACTGGGATGCGAGCAAGCGCAATAAGCTGGAAGGAAAAGTCAGTGCCGGAGAGGGGCTGGCGGTCGTTCGCTATCAAAAGAACGGTGTTCAGATTCTGAACTGCAAGATCGGTGGCGAGTACGCCTACGCCGGTATGACGATTTCCGGCGACACGATCATCTACGAGACCCTCGATGACGTGTCGGGCAACGTGCCCGGCTTTCTGACCGGCGGCGTGGCGTCCCTCCAGGCCGACTACCAGAAGGGCGGCAGACTCGCGATTCAGTATCAGCTGGTCGGTCGCAAGAAGTCGATTCGCGAGAAGGCGAGCAAGGAAGATCTGGTCGGGCCGGAGTGCGGCAAGGCAACCCATTTCGTGCGCGCCGCGTCGATCGGCGCGTTTGCGGTCGCGATGGCCGACTCGTCGAAGGTCAGCGGCGGCGCGAGCCTGTTCGGGGCGGGAGTCGACACCAAGTTCGAGAGCAGCTCAAAACTGACCCGCACGACGGGCAAGTTGGACCAGTGCGAAAAGGCGACGGTCGCCGGGGAGGCGCCACCGGATCAGTGCGGGGCGCCGTTCCGCATCGAGCTGCAGGCCATCGAGGGCACCGAGGGTGCGGGCGGCGGCTCCGGCGTTAACGTACCGGAGTGCGAAGAAGGCCACGTCTGGGACGGGAACAAGTGCACCCTCGAAAAGAACGTGAAGGCATTTACCTGCAACGGTAAGGACATCAAGGTCTGCCGCGAGCAGTGCGACAAAGGCAGCCACGCGAGTTGCCACGTTCTGGGCATCCTCTACCAGCGCGGCAAAGGCGGCGCGCCTCAGGACGACGCCCAGGCGGCGGCGTTCTTCAAGCAGTCGTGCGAGGCGAATCACCAGCCAGCCTGCGGGCAGCTCGGCTATCACCACTACCTCGGCAAGGGGGTCAGCCGGGACAAGACCACGGCGGTTCGGTTGTTCAAGAAGGCGTGCGACGCCGCAGAAGCTACCGGCTGTACGTTCCTGGCGCGGATGACTCGCGACGGTGAGGGCGTCGCCCGCTCTGAAAAGGGCGCCTTCGCCCTGTTCAAGCGCGCATGCGATGCCGGCGACGGCAACGGCTGCACCTACCTCGGCGACATGTACGCCCGGGGTAGTGGCGTTCAGCCGGACATCAAGAACGCCGCCAAGCTCTCCAAGCGCGCGTGCGAAGCGGGCTCCGCCGACGGTTGCGCGCGCCTTGCCGAGGCACATGCGAAGGGTCGCGGCGTGACACTCGACCGCGTCAAGGCGTTCAAGTACGCCAAGCAGGCTTGCGATGCCGAAAGCGCTCTGGGGTGCACGCAGCTCGGCCTTGCTTACTACGCCGGCAAGGGCGTGGACCCGGACAAGAAGAAGGCGCTGGATTTGTTCGAGCGCGCTTGCAAGGTGTGGGACGGGGCGGTCGGCTGCGCCTGGCTCGGACTCGTGCACCAGATCGGTATCTCCGAAGCGATCAAGGGCACTTGGCGGCGAAAGACCATCCTGGCTCGGGATCGCTACAAAGCGCAGCGCTTGTTCAAGCAAGCGTGCGATGCCAACAACGGGCTGGGCTGCTCCAGGTTGGGCGACGCGCTTAAGGCGACGGACAAGCTCCAGGCGTTGGAAAAATACCAGCGCGCCTGTGAGCTTTCCGAAGGCGAGGGGTGCCGGCGTGTCGCGGACTTCTACACGAGCGGCATCGGCGTCAAGCGGGACCCCGTTCAAGCGGTTCGCTACATGATTCGCGGCTGCGTTGCGGGCAGCCGCCGCAGCTGTTTTCAGGCGGGCGGTGCGATCATGAACGGTCTTGGAACGAAGCGGGAGCCCGCCCGCGCCATCGGCTTCTACAAGAAGGGCGGCGACATCGGTGGCGGTGACTCTTGCAACGAACTCGGCGTTGCCTACGCCAAGGGCGCCGGTGTCAAGAAGGACGGCAAGACGGCGATGGGGTTCTTGGAGAAGGGCTGCTCGCTCGGCGACGCCAAGTCATGTCGCAACATCGGACAGCTCGCGGTCAACATGGGCGCTTCCAGCGAAACCATGCAGCGGCTCGCCGATCAGTTCGGCAAGGCGTGCGAGATGGGCGACACCCAGTCCTGTCACGATCTGGGTCGCAAGTACGATCCCTTCTACAAGAACAAGTTCCCAAAGGACGTACTCAAGGCGGTTCGCTACTACCGTATGGGCTGCGACAAGGGTTACGCCCCGGCGTGCAAGGAACTCGCGGTCGTTTACCGTTACGGCAGCAGTGGCGTTCAGAAGGACCTTGGCAAGGCCTACAAGCTGTACTCACGGGCTTGCTACGGCGGCGATCGAAGCGCCTGCGACCACCAGGCGACGATGCTGATGCGCGGCGAAGGCGTTCCGAAAGACGTTAAACGCGCTGTCCAGATTCGCGAGCGCGTATGCAAGCAGGGCAACGTCAGCGCTTGCCGAAGCCTGGCGCGCATGTTCGAGAACGGCGGCGGCGTTGCCAAGGACGAGGCGCGGGCGGCCGGCCTTTACAAGCAAGCGTGCAACCTGCGGTCCTCGATGGACTGCTACACGCTCGCCCACATGTACGAGAGCGGTAAGGGCGTCAAAAAGTCCGAGGCGGACATGGCTCAGTACCTGCGCATCGCGTGCGGCAAGGGCAGCATGAAGGCCTGCTATGAACTCGGCTACTTCCAGGCGCGCGGCAAGGCCGGCTACAAGAAGGACCGCGAGCGCGGCGTCGCGTCACTGCAGCGTGGCTGCGCGCGTTACGCCGGCTGGTACAAGAAAGAAAAAGACAAGATCAAGCGAGTCTTCGCTTGCAAGGCGCTCAAGAAGCTCCGCGCACCGCTCGCCCCCAAGCCCAAAAAGAAATTAATGTAGCCAGCACAGCGATGTAGCCGCAGCGCGGCGGGTCAGTGGCCCGCCGCGCACTCGCGCACGCGTCGCTCCAAAAACCGCCGCTCCGTACCGTTCTTCACCAGGTTGAGCGCGGCTTCGTAGGCAACGGCTGCGTCCGCAACCCGGCCGGCTCTTCGCAGCAGGTCGGCGCGAGCCGCGGGCAGTAGGTAGTACTCGGCTAGCAGACCCTTCGCCTCGAGCTGGTCGAGCAGCTCAAGGCCCGTTTCGGGGCCACGCGCCATCGCGACGGCCACGGCGTGGTTCAGCGCCACGACCGGCGAGGGTGTCTGACGTAGCAGCTCGCCGTACAGCAGCGAGATCTGTTCCCAGTCGGTCGCTTCGGCGGGTCGTGCTTCGGCGTGGAGCGCGGCAACCGCCGCCTGCAGCTGATACGGTCCGGACCGGCGCGCCAGCATCGCTGAGTACAACAGGGACGTGCCCTCGTCGATCAGCTCAGCGTCCCACAGTCCGCGATCTTGCTCCTCGAGCGGTACCAACTCGCCGCTGGCGGACTGACGGGCAGGGCCCCGCGACGAGTGAAGCAGCAGCAAGGCCAGCAGGCCCGCCGCCTCCGGCTGGTCCGGCATCAACTGGACCAGCGTGCGGCCGAGGCGAATCGCCTCCAGACACAAGTCGGTGCGTTGCAGGGTGTCCCCGTCGCTCGCCAGGTAGCCCTCGTTGAAAATCAAGTAGATCACGGCCAGGGTGGCGTTCAACCGCTCGTCCAGCATGTGGCGCGGGGGCACGCGATACGGAATACCGGCGTCGCGGATCTTGCGCTTCGCTCGGACTAGCCGCTGCGCCATCGTCGTCTCCTCGGTCAGAAATGCCGACGCGATTTCGCGTGTGGTGAGTCCGCCGAGCGTCCGCAACGTGAGGGCGACTTGCGCCGATTGGGTCAGCGCCGGGTGACAGCAAGTGAACAGCAGCTTCAGCCGCTCGTCGGGAAACTCCGTCAACGCCGTCTCCGGATCCGCCGCCTGTCCGTCTCCGATGAAGTGTTTGAGCGCTTCTTGTTTCTCACGCCAGCGCTTGTCGCGCCGCACGCGATCGAGCGCGCGGTTGCGCGCGACCTGCTGAATCCACGCGCCCGGCCGTTCGGGGATTCCTTTCTCGCGCCAGTTCTTGGCTGCGACGACGAACGCGTCCTGGACCAGATCTTCGGCGAGTTCGATGTCGCCGACGATGCGGATTAGCGACGCCAGGACGCGACGCGATTCGTCACGAAAGACTCGCTCCATGGCGTCCATGGAGCGAGCCTAGCGCAACCCGGGCCTCGCGATCAGCCGTCCCCTGGAATCACCATCACCGGCCGGACCTCGACCGTGCCGTGCTCGGCGGCTGGGATCTTGGACGCCCACTGGATCGCATCGTCCAAATTGTCGCAGTCGACTAGGTAGTAGCCGCCGAGCTGCTCCTTGGTTTCCGCGAATGGGCCGTCCGTCACCATTCGCTCACCGTTTCGCACGCGCACTGAGGTCGCCGAAGCCGTCGGTTGCAGGGCGTCGCCTCCGACGAACACCCCGGCGCCTTTCGCCTCCTTGTTGAACGCCAGATAGCGGTCGAGGACGGCTTTCGACTGAACGTCGTCCATGGAGGCGTGCTGCTGTTCGTCGCTGTAGATAAGCAATAGGTATTGCATGAGGTCTCCTGATTTCGGGTTCTCCAGGCGATGGTACGCCTGTGTTGATGTCCTTCCAACGAACGGCCGGTGCCCAGATCGACAACCCCGGCATCTTTTTTGAGCGTTGCGTTTGATGGTCTCGGCAGTTACGGAACTACGCGGGAGTCCATGAACGAACCGATCGCCACCCCAGGGCGCAGCTCGGCTGCGCAGAGCTTGAGTCGTCGGTACGAAGCGACCCGTCGTTTCACCGAACGGCTTCGCGGCCCGTTGTCTGCGGAGGACTGCACGATCCAGTCGATGCCGGACGCGAGCCCCGCCAAGTGGCACCTGGCGCACACATCGTGGTTCTTCGATACGTTTGTGCTCAAGACACTCGCGCCGGAACGGGCCCCATTCGATCCGGCATTCGAGCATCTGTTCAACTCCTATTACAACAGCGTGGGAGCCCAGTTCACGCGGGCGCACCGTGGGTTGGTCACCCGGCCCGGTCTCGCCCGGGTTGAAGAGTATCGCGCGTGGGTCGACGATCAGATGGGCGAGGCGCTGCGCTCCGGGCGCATTCAGGGCGCGATGACCGACGTCGTCCGGCTCGGGATCGAGCACGAGCAGCAGCACCAGGAGCTGCTACTCATGGACATCCTGCACGGGTTTTCGATGAATCCGACGTATCCCGCGTACGCTAGCCGGGCCCCGAATGGTTCGGGAGAACCCGCGGCGCTGGGCTGGGTAGCGCATGCCGGCGGGGCGCTGCACGTTGGGCACGACGGCCAGGGGTTTGGTTTCGACAACGAGGGGCCGCGCCACGCCGTTCAGCTCACGCCGTTCGAACTCGGTTCACGACTCGTGACCAACGCCGAGTACCTCGAGTTCATGGACGACGGCGGATACAGCGATCCGCTGTTGTGGCTCTCGGACGGATGGGCGCGGGTCCAAACCGAGCGCTGGGCCGCGCCGCTGTACTGGGTGAGGCGCGATGACGGGTGGTACGAGTTCACGTTGCACGGCTTGCGTCCGCTCGAACCGGCCGCACCGGTGCACCATGTGAGCCTCTACGAGGCGGACGCCTACGCGACGTGGGCGAAAGCGCGCCTGCCGAGCGAGTTCGAATGGGAGGCTCACGCGCAGGCGCTACCGGTATCCGGTCGATTCGCCGACTCTGGCGAGTTCGCGCCGGGACCGGCTTCGGGCGGCGGCGGCGCACAGCAGATGTTCGGCGATGTGTGGGAGTGGACGCGCAGTGCCTATGCGCCGTATCCCGGCTTCGCGCCCGCGCCTGGGGCGCTCGGCGAGTACAACGGCAAGTTCATGTGCAATCAGATGGTGCTTCGGGGCGGCGCGTGTGTGACTCCGCCCGGACATGTTCGCAGCACCTACCGGAACTTCTTTTATCCGCACCAGCGCTGGCAGTTCGCTGGCATCCGACTCGCGCGTGACGTGAGCTAGTCGTCCGGCTTCAGCAGGATCTTGCCGACGTTACGGCCGTACTCGATCTCGCCGAACGCATCGGCCGCCTTGCTAAACGGAAAGATGCCGCCGATGTGGGGCCGGATCTTCTCAAGCTCGTATAGTGCGATCAATTCCTGCATGCAGTCGCGCAGCAGCTCCTGCTCTTCCCACAGGTGACCGACGTTGATGCCTGCGATGGCTCGGTTGTCATCCATGAGCTTCATCGGGGTGTAGCGCGGTATCCGAACGAGCTGTCCCAGGACGTGGAGCAAGTTGCGCTTGCCGCCGGTGTTCGAGTTGGCCAAGCCAAAAGCAGCCAGCGTGCCGCCAGGCTTTAGCAGCGAGTACCCTTTGCTCCAGTCGGCGGCGCCCAGCGCATCTAAAACGAGATCGACCCCGCGCCCATCGGTGATTCGTTTGACCTCTTCGACGTAGTCCTTCGTGCGGTAATCGATCGGGTGGTCGCAACCGTGCTTGCGGATGTAGTCGTGCTTCTTGGCAGAAGCCGTGCCGTACGTGGTGATGTCGTCGACGGTTTGGCAGAGCTGTAGCGATGCCGTACCGACGCCGCCGGCCGCCATATGGATCAGCACGTGCTCGCCGGGACGGATCCGTTTGATGTTGAACAGCATGTGATACGCGGTCAGGTAGTTGACCGGAAGCGCCGCAGCGTGGTCGAAGCTCATCGACTCGGGCATGATCAGCGCCTGTGAAGCCGGCACGCAGACGTGACTGGCGTGTCCGCCAAATCGAGTCAGGTACACGACGCGTTGACCCTCGGCCAGCCCGCTGCCTTCACAACCAGGGCCCAGCTGGTCGATGACGCCGGCACCTTCGTAGCCGACGATGCAGGGCGGCTTCGGGGCGTCGGGGTACAGCCCCTGGCGCGCCGAAATCTCGGCAAAGTTCAACCCACAGAATTCAGCGCGCACGCGCACTTCGCCGGCTTTGGGCGTGGGGTCGGGAGTCTCACGGACATCCAGTACCTCCGAGCCGCCTGGCCGAGTAATCCATATCCCTTGCATGATCGCCTCCGGTCCCCGGCATAGTGCAGCCGTCAGCGAATGCACAGCATCTGCGCGGAGAAGTTCGCCCGCGTTGATCGCCGCACGACCTGCGACTACGCGTGCGTTCGTGAAGTTCGCCTGGCTGGCCTCGGCCGTAGTAGCGCTTAGCTGCGCGGAGTCGGAGCCCAAACCCCGTTTGGCGTCTCGGTCAGCCCCCACCCAAGCGGCCTCGGCCCCGTCTGCTCAGCCGGTGACGTCGGCGCCGTCCGTCGTCCCGAGCAGCGCCGCTTCGGGCAGCACGAACGGGCGGGCGGACGGATCGCGGCGATAGCGCTCCACCACGGACTCGGCCGGGAACTGGCGGGTCACATCTCCGGACTCGGTGTCGCGCACCTGGAAGATCACGGTGAGAGAGCGGGAGTCGAAGGTCAGGAAAGGGCTGACATAGAACTGGCCGGACGCGGTCGTCTGCACGGTTTCCGCCGATGCGGCGCCGGAAGCGGAGGTCTGGGACTGAGCGGTCTGGGATTGAGCGGTCGCCGAACTGCGCGCCGTGGCCGAGGCGGACTCAGATGTCACCGGCCGCGGCTCGCTGGCCGCGCGGGATGACCCTGTTACGCTTCGAATGTCCACGGGCTCCTCCGTTCTGGAGCGATGCCATACTTCCTACATTCATACAGGATATAATAATACCCTGCCGTTCTGCAAGCCGCACGCATTCCAGCCCGGAATAGCCTTAGTCTCGGTCGGTGTTAGTCCATCCGCGGAAGAGTCGATCAGATGAACTTCGTAAGGGTCAGGTTCCGCAGCACGGCGGTGGTCTGGAACGAGGCTTCG
>JAUIKB010000150.1 GCA_030430975.1 Polyangia bacterium | reverse complement strand
ACGACACCACAGCCGCGACCAGCCCCGGCGCGAGCGAGTCGTGCGACGGCATCGACAACGACTGCAACGGAACCGAAGACGACAACATCACGGTTGTCACCTGCGGGGTCGGCGAATGCGTCGCCGAGGGCGATGCCTGCGTCAACGGCATGGCGCAGAACTGCACGCCCAAGGCGCCGACCACCGAGGTTTGCGACGGGCTCGACAACGATTGTGACGGCACGAACGACAACGGCGTCCCGCTGGCGACGTGCGGCGTTGGGGAGTGCTCGCGACAAGGCACGACGTGTGACGCCGCCAGCTGCACGCCTGGTGCGCCAAGCGGTGAGATCTGTGACGGGCTCGACAACGATTGTGACGGCGTCAACGACAACGGCATTCCGCTGGCGACGTGCGGCGTTGGGGAGTGTTCGCGACAAGGCACGACGTGTGACGCCGCCAGCTGCACGCCGGGGGCCCCGGTGCCTGAAGTGTGCGATGGCCTCGACAACGACTGCAACGGGCTGGTCGATGACGGCCTCGCGCTGGCGACCTGCGGCGCCGGCGCGTGCGCGGCCGTGGGCACCAGTTGCCTGCCGTCGAGCTGCACTCCCGGCACGCCGTCCGTCGAAGAGTGTGACAACGTCGACAACGACTGTGACGGCGAGGTCGACAACGGTTGTGACGACGACGGCGACGGCTATTGCGACCTGCAGCTCACGTTCGTCGGCTCCGACTCGTGCGCCAACGGTGGCGGCGACTGCGACGACGACTTCGCCGAGACCCACCCGGGAGCCAATGAGCTGTGCGACGGCAAGGACAACGACTGCAACGCACAAGCCGACGAGGGCGTCGTCGAACCGACGTGTGGCGTGGGCGCATGCCAGAGCCTCGGTACCGCCTGCGTGGATGGGATGGCTACCGATTGCACGCCTGGCTCCCCGACGGCTGAGCTGTGCGACGGAGTCGATAATGACTGCAACGGCTTGATCGACGACGGGATACCGAACGTCCTGTGCGGCGAGGGCGCGTGCGCGGTCGAGCTGCTCGGCTGCGTCGACGGTGTAGCGCCCATGTGCCAGCCGCTGTCGCCGTCACAGGAAGTCTGCGACGGCGTCGACAACGACTGCGACGGCGACATCGATAACGGTTCGTTGTGTGGAGCGACCGAGCAATGCATCGGCGGGGTCTGCCAAGCGGTTGGCGTGGACGGTGGCGCTGGCGCGGCTGGCAGCGGCGGCGCGGCGGTGGGTGGTTCGGGCGTCGGCGGATCAGCCAGCGGCGCGGCTGGCACCAATACTGGCGGTCAGTCTGGAGCCGGAGCCACCAGTGGTGCAGGCGGCTCCTCAGCCGGCAGCGCTGGCGCCGGCACGGGCGGCACGACGGGCTCCGGCGTTGGCGACGATGACAGCTGTGGCTGCCGGACCGTAGGCAATTCGCACAACGACGCGCCGGTCTGGCTGTGGCTCGTGGCGTTGGGTGCCGCCTGCACGCGGCGCGAGAGACGTGCCGACTGAGGTTTCGTAGCCCGCAATCCTGGGCTGAGGTAGGCTTTTTGACCTGCTTCGTTTTCGAATCGGAGAGACGAATGATGCGTAATTGGCTTCCTGGATGTTGCTTACTGTTGGCCGCGGGCGTTGCCGGCGCCTGTGGCGGCGACGATGTGACCTGCGGTTCCGGAACGAAACTCGTCGATGGTACATGTGTGGCGAGTGGAACCGGTGGGGGCAACGCCGGCAGCGGTGGAAGCACGGCCGGCTCGGGCGGTGAAGCTGGGAGCGCCGGTGGAAGCGGCGGAAGCCAAGCTGGGAGCGGTGGCACCAGCGCGGGCGGCAGCAGCTCCACAGGAGCGCCTCCGAAGTTCGACGGCGTTCAGGACGTGGCTCCCGCCAGCGCGACGTCTCTTCAGGTCGCCTGGGCCGCAGCCACAGACGACAAGACGGCCCCCGAATCGATTCGGTACAACGTCTACGCCGCAGCGTCCGACATGGGACAGGCGTTCGGCACCCCCCAGGTTACCTCCGCACCCGGCGCCACGTCGGTCTTGTTGACGAATCTCGACGCCGATACCGAGTACTTCGTGGTGGTGCGAGCTGAGGACTCCGACGGCATGGAGGACGCCAACAATGACCAACAGTCGGGGACGACAGCGGCAGATACGACCGCGCCGACGTTCGACGGCGTGCAAGCTGCGGAGGCCGCGGGTGCCGCTCAGGTAAAGCTGACGTGGAACGCCGCTACCGACGATCTCACCGGTGCAGCGGGGATGCGCTACGTTGTGTACTACGGGGTTCAGTCACCGGTCGATCTGGATGTTCCGTCTCAGTTTGCGACAGGCGCGGGAGCCACCGAAGCCATCGTCAAAGTGCCCGAAGCATCGAGCACTTATTACTTCGTCGTCCAGGCACTGGACGCTGCCGGAAACTCTAGCGGTACGACGACCGAGGTCGAAGGCGCGAGCGGGGCGGACGTTACGGCGCCGAGCTTCGGCGGCTGCACGCTGGCGGAGACCGCCAGCGCTAGCGAACTGCAGGTTCACTGGGCTCCGGCAAAGGACGACACGACCGCCGCTGACGAACTCAAGTACCAGGTGTTCGCGTCACCGACGTCAGGTGCTCAGAACTTCGCCACACCGGCGGCCGAATTCACCGACGTGACGAGCGGATTGGTGGGCGGTTTGCAACCCGACACGGAGTACTACGTCGTCTGCCGCGCCGTCGACAAACACGGCAACGCGGACGAGAACACCACCGAACGCATTGCCAAGACCCTGGACGACAGCACGCCGCCGGTTTTCTCGGGGGTGACGACCGTGACCAGCGACGACACGGGCAGCATGGACGTCTCGTGGGACGCCGCGACTGATGACAAGACGGCGACCGCGGACATCGTCTATGAAGTGTACGTCGCGAACACGACGGGTGGACAGATGTTCGATGTGGCGACGCAGATCACGGATCCGGGCGTCACAACGCTCAACATTACCGGCCTGCAGCCCGCCCAAGATCAGTTTGTAGTGGTGCGCGCCGTGGACCAGGCAGGCAACAAGGACACGAACACCGTTGAGGGATTCGTCCGTACCAACGTGAGTTTTGCGTTCAACATCCAGAGCATCTTTACGGCGAACTGCACGTTCAGCGGGTGCCATGACAACAATGGCCAGGCGGGTTTGGTGCTGACCTCTGGCTTCTCGTATTCGCAACTTCTGGGCTTGTCGGGCACCGGCGAACCGTCCACACAGAAGCCGTCGCTCTTTCGCGTCAACCCAGGGAACGCGGATGACTCGTACCTCTACGACAAGATCACCAACGACAACATCATCGGGCTACAGATGCCGAATCCACTGTCCGGCATCGTCCTAAGCCAGCAGGACAAGGACAACATTCGCGACTGGATCGACCAAGGTGCGAAACAGAACTGACGCGCGGACCCTACTCATGCAAATCGAACCCCTTAGACTTCTCTTAGCGTGCTCGGCCGTCGTCGCCGGTTGCTCTGTCGTTAACGCATTCGACGACGTCAAACCGGAAGTCGCCGCCGGCGGTAGCGCCGGCAGCAGCTCGGGCGGTAGTGCGGGTAGTGCGGGCAGCATGGGCGGTAGCGCTGGCAGCAGCTCGGGCGGTAGCGCCGGCAGCAGCTCGGGCGGTAGCGCCGGCAGCAGCTCGGGCGGTAGCGCCGGCACGGGCGGCAGCAGCTCGGGCGGTAGCGCCGGCACGGGCGGCAGCGCCGGTAGCGCAGGCAGTGGCGGGACACCAGACCACGGCATCATCGTCGTGGCCGGCACCGACGGCGCGACTCCGCCGGGGCAAACCGATCTGCTGGCGGTGCTGTCCACCGTGGACGGCAGCGAGCTTTCCCGCGACACGGAGTCGATCTCCGCCGTGGGCTACGACGCCAAGCGGGACTTGTGGATCGTCCTGAAGGGTGACTCCCAAACGCCCGGATTCAACGACAAGGTCTCACTTGAGGTCCGCGAATACGACATCGCTGCCAAGCAGTTCTCTGTGCGCGGAACGGTCGCCGACCTGCCTGCTCCCCGAAGCGCGAACATGTCCGTCATCAACGGTCGGGTCGCCTATCTCGGACTCACGGCGAGTCCCGCTGGGGCGCAGGTCGTGATCGTGAACACGGACAACCCAGACAGTCCCGCGCTGGTGGGTATGCCCTTGCAGCCGACCTTTGAGGCGGCACCGATCGGCATGGTCGGAAACCGTGCGATCGGCAATGCGCCTGGCGGCAAGCTGACGATCGGGATGAACGTATGCGCCACGGACTGTCTGCTCAAGGTTCTGCCGATCCAGGTAGGCTCCGGCACGACCGTCAACGTGCAGTCGGTCGTCGAGCTCGCTACGTTGCCGCTAGCCCGAACGCCGGCGTTGGCGAGACACACCGAGCGCACGGAAATCGCAGCCGTGCTCCCCCAACAGACAACCACGGTGGTGCGCACCTACGGCGTCAGCACCTATTCGTTCGACAAGGAGGTGCCCCTCGGCACCACGGGTCCGGCCATCGGCCAAGCGGTGTACGCCCGATGCGAAAACGCGATCGTCGCGGGCAGCGGTGGAAAGATCCACGCTACGTCGCTGACCATCGCGCAAACCGGAGAGCGCACGATCGGGACGAACGCGAGCCGCGTCACGTACGACCCGTACACGGCGACGGTTTTCGTACCGTTCGTGGGGGCGGGCTTTGACTTCTTTCCGCAGCTAATCAGCGACGCTACCTTGACCGGGCGTAACGGCTGGACCGCGCCCAGCGACCTCAGCCCGACGCGGGCGGTGGTGGCACGCGCCCCTGAATCGTTGAGCTGTCCGTAGTTGATGCTGAGGCGAAGCCGCCGAAACGCGCAAGGACTGTGTCTTCTCGCGGTCTGTTGGTTCGTGGGCCCGGCCTACGCTGAGGACTTCGGGCTCAATGGAACGCCTTCAGGCGGGCTTCCAGACGACGCCTCACAGGGCGTACCCGTTACGCCCGACCTGCAGTGTAAAACGTGTCACGCTTTGCCGGCGGGCGACGCTGGCGGGCCGCCGAGTCACCTCCCACACGATACGTGGGCGGCGACGATGATGGCAAACTCGGCGCGTGATCCACTGTTTTTGGCCGCGCTGACCGTAGCCAATCAAGACACGGCGGGCATCGGCGAATGGTGCCTGCGGTGTCACGCCCCGGCTGCGCACGTTCGGGGGCGCGCGACATCGGCGGATACAACCGGCTTCGACATGACCGACCTACAGGGCGTCGGCTGCGACGTTTGCCACCGAGCTGAAGGTAGCTCGGGCGCGGATCCCGGCGTGCCATACATCGGCAACGCTCAGCTGAGCTGGGGGACAACCGCGACCAAGTTCGGGCCGTACTTCGACTCATTTAGCCCGGGGCATCCTACGGCGGGATCGAGTTACATCACGGACTCGAAACTCTGTGGCGCCTGTCATGAGGTATCGAATCCGGTGGTCAATATGGTCAACGAGGCCGGCAGCGATCTGGGCGTAGGTTTTCCGCTTGATACGACTTATACGGAGTGGAAAAATTCAAAGTTTTCGAAGACCGGCCCCGAACAGCAATCCTGCCAAGACTGTCACATGTCGCGTCACGATCAGGACGCAGAAGTCTGCAATGTACCCGGAGCCGTCGTACGGCCGAAGCCAGCAACGCATTACTTTATCGGCGGAAACCTGTGGGGGGTTCAAGCGGTCGAGGCTGCCGACGAGGCCTTCTCGATGCCGCTAGCCGCCGCTTTCGCAGAGGTGAAGACACGCACCGAGTCTCTTGTTAAGACGGCGGCGAGTATCGAGATCCTTCAAGTGCCATCGGGAACGTCTGCCGGAACGCCCATCGACGTCACCGTGCGGGTAACCAACCGCACCGGCCATAAGTTTCCGACCGGCTACGCCGATGGCCGACGGGCCTGGGTTCAAGTCGAGTGGACCCCGCCGGGCGGTGACCCCGAAGTGCTTATCGGCGCCTACGACCCATTGTCCGGTGCCATTCAAGCCGACCCGCCGCCCCGCGTGTACGCAGCCACTCATGCGGAACGGTTGAGCGACGGGACGCTCGTCTACGACCACCTGTCCCGGCACAACCTCATCGAACGCGACACGCGTATCCCGCCGGAAGGCTTCTTGGAAACCGGAACAACGAAGCCGAAAGGCATCAACTTCGCCGATGGCGCCGGCGGATGGCACCACTACGACGATTGGGCGCTCCTGATCCCAGGGCAGATGGAAGGCGTGCACCAGTTACGGGTGCGGCTTTATTTCCAGAGCGTGACGTCGCACTACGTCGACTTCTTGAACGGCGAAAACACCACCGACGCGCGGGGGAGCGATCTCAAGCAGATCTTTGACGGTACCGGCCGCGGCGCGCCGATCCTGATCGACCAGGCGGTGACGGACGTCACGATCACCGCGGCACCCGGCCCCGACGCCGGCGGCCCCGACGCTGGGCCCGACGCCACGACAGACGCGGGGGTTGATGCGTCGTCGGAGGCGGGGCCGCCAGCAGACGCTTCGGTGGACGCGCCGGTCGAAGGAGGAGGCGGCACTCCCGATGAGGACGGCGGCTGCGGCTGTATCGCGGCCGGTGCGAGCGGCCGAAGCGCATCGTGGTGGCAGAACCTGGTTCACGCGACCGCGCCGGCGCTCGGTCGCAGCGACCGCTAATCGAAACACGGTCCGCTGACGGTGAAATAGAACGTTTGGCGGCCCCGTCCGTCGAATACTGGGCATCCGGTCCGTAACGGAAGTAGCGCTGGCTGCTTGGGCCGTGCTAAATTTGAGGTCTTGGTGTTGTCGCGGACCGAAACACGACGCATGGAAACGGTTAATTCATGGGATTGAGCACTGGCGACATCATCGACGGCAAGTACCGCATCGTCAGGCTGCTGGGCGAGGGCGGCATGGGCGCCGTCTACGAAGGCGAAAATACCCGCATTCACCGTAAGGTAGCGATCAAGGTACTGCACAGCGCAGTCGCCGAGAACAGCGACGCGGTGCAGCGTTTCGAAAGAGAAGCGCAAGCCGCCGGCCGGATCGGCTCGCAGCACATCGTCGAGGTTCTCGATTTAGGCGATCTGCCGGATGGCGACCGCTACATGGTCATGGAGTTCATGGATGGCACCGATCTGAGCGGGCACATCCAGGCCCAGGGGAAAATCACGCCCGCCAACTTATTCCCGATCGCAGATCAACTCCTCGAGGGACTTGCCGCCGCCCATGATGCAGGCATCATTCATCGCGATCTGAAGCCGGATAACGTTTACCTTCTAGAAAATCACGGCGGCCAGCGTAACTTTGTCAAAATCCTCGACTTCGGGATTTCGAAGTTCAACGCCCTGAGCGGCGAGAGTGGTTTCTCCATGACGCGCACGGGCGCCGTCATGGGCACTCCCTACTACATGTCGCCGGAGCAGGCCAAAGGCGCCAAAGGCATGGACCAGCGCGCCGATCTCTATTCGGTCGGCGTCATCTTGTATGAATGTGTGACCGGTCAGGTTCCGTTCAACGCCGATACGTTCAACGAACTATTGTTCAAGATCGTGCTCGAGGAGCCGCCACCGCTTTCGGAGCTAGTGCCGGACATCGACCCAGCGTTCGCATCGCTTATCGAGCGCGGAATGGCCCGTGAACCGGCATCTCGGTTCCAAACGGCGCGGGAATTCCAGCAGGCGATTCGCGAGTGGGCGCAAACCGGCGCGGGCGTGGTCGTCGCAGGCAGCGGGCCGCATCACAGCATTCCCGACGGGGTTGCTAACGGTGGCCGTGGTTCGATGGCCAGTATCTCTGGTGCCGCGGCCGCACCAGCAGCAGCTGCGGCGGGTGCAGCCGCTACTGCTGGCGGCGCGGGCGCTGGCCTCGGCGGCACTCAGGCCGCCTGGAGCAACGCAGACGATTCCAAAGGTGGCAAGGGCAAGACCGGTCTGATGATCGGAATCGCGGCGCTTGTGTTGCTTCTGGGCGGCGTCGGGATCGCTGCTGTGGCGATGAGCGGCGGAGGTTCCGCGGCAGCGGCAACCCCCACCACCACGCCCTCGGCTGCGGCGACCGACATCCCCACAGCCGAACCTAGTTCGACTCCGGGGCCCGACCCCACCATCGAAGCGACGGCTGAGCCAATGCCTCCTGCTTCCGCCGCGCCATCAGCAGCGCCGGAAGCTTCGGCTGAGCCAACACCGACGGCGAAGACGCCTGTAGCCACTCCCCCGCGTAGAACTCCGCGGCCCACCACGCCCAAAAAGAAGAAGCCTGAGGTCAAACAGCCCTCGGGTTGCCGCGGCAAGATCATCGACGGCCGCTGCGTTTCCACGCTGTAGAGCACCCCGGGATGGTGGACTGCCGCGCGGGTCAGCACAACCGTTCAAGCAGTACTGTCGTCACAGCACTGGTCAACCAGCACCGTCGTCAGCGGATGGCGACGGTTCGCGGCTACAGC
Organism: Polyangia bacterium; assembly: GCA_030430975.1. Classification (GTDB taxonomy): domain Bacteria; phylum Myxococcota_A; class Polyangia; order Polyangiales; family Polyangiaceae; genus JAUIKB01. The sequence continues at coordinate 958 of JAUIKB010000150.1, read as the reverse complement.
GAGTCGATCCAGGCTTTGACCTGGAGCATGCCGCCGTTGGTGTCCGGGATTTCGGTGCCAATCGGCGGCATTTGCACCGTGTTTCCGCGTTCTGACATGCGCAAGAAGATACCGCTCGTTGACGAGCTTCCAGCTACGATGCGCCCCGCTGCGGCGGCCGGGATGCCATTTGACAGCGCGACGCCGACTGTCGTCGTGTAGGTATTCGTTCCCGTCACGCTGGCCAGCTGACCCGTGCGAAGCCATAGGTCCATATCGACGGTCAGCGCCACCACAGACTGCGGGTTGTGACACAAGCCGCAGTTGGCGTGGAGGTAGCCGAGCGCGTCGCTGGCCACCTGTCCTCCTGGCACGGTGAACTCGCCACTGGGCGGAGCTGTTAGGCGGTCCTGCGCGATCAGCTGATCGAGGTCCACCCCCGGCTTGTTATGTGACAGCTGAATCGCTGTGAAACTCAACGAACGGTCGGGCATGTTGGTGTGACACTGCCGGCACTGCGCCTGACTTGGGATGTCGTGCTGCGTGCCGTTGGCGTCCTGCACTCCGCTCGTGACGATGAGCGCCTCTTTTTGGTCAGTAGCCCATTGGTAGGCGCTCATGAACCAGTCGGACGGTCCGCGCTTCCAGATCAGCCGCGTCTCGACGCGAACGCCGTCGCGGCTGAATTGCTTCCAGAGCTTGGTACCCACTGGGTAGACCCAAAAATCCATGTCGGAAGTGTCGATCTTCTGACCGGGCGGCAGCTGTACCCAGCGCTTCTTGACGGCGGTGTCGGTCCACAGCACGTACTTCGGTTCATACGCCTGAACTCCAGGCGCGAGCGTACCGGCGACGATATCGGTGTAGAGTCCGGTTTCACTCAGCGTTTGCGGCTCCGATGGCGCGCCGGCCGAACCGCCCGATGACCCAGCCGAGCCGCCGCTCGAAGAGCCGGCTGAACCGCCCGATGACCCAGCCG
>JAUIKB010000149.1 GCA_030430975.1 Polyangia bacterium | reverse complement strand
GACCGGGACCTTCAAACCGAAACCAAAACCGACGGCCACTACGCCGCCGAAACCGACGGCCACGACGCCGCCGAAACCGACGGCCACGACGCCGCCGAAACCGACGGCCACGACGCCGCCCGACCCGCCACCCAAGCCCAAACCCAAGGGCCCTCAAGGGGACGCTGCCTGCGCCCACGCGGCCAGTCTCGCCAGCGGTCAGCAGATCGAGGCCGCCGTGGCGATGTATCGGCAGTGCAAGTCGACCGGCGGATCGTCGGGCGCGCTTACCAACGCGCGGGCGCGTATCGATTCGTCCACGCCTGGCGCGGTGAAGTCGCGCGCCTTCACGGGCAATTGCGCCGGCGCAAAGTCTGCCGCCAACTCGGCCGCTTCGATCGGTGCCCGCCGCGGTCTGTCGATGTATCGTTCGGTGTGCGCCGGCAAATAGCGCCTACCAGCCGGCGGCGACTCAGCTGGTGATATCGCTGAGGCAGTCTTCGCGTGCCTTGCGGATCGCGGCTACTTCGACGTGCAGCCTTCGGTCTTGCGCTGGGGCGTCGATGACCAGCGCGGCGCCGCCAACGGTGCCGATGGTGCGACAGGGGACGCCAGCGTCGGCAGCGCGCGTCTGCACGGTGTCGACTTGGTCCGGCAGGCACGACACCACGATTCGCGACGGCGCCTCGCCGTACAGCGCGCCGGCAGTGAGCGTTTCAAGGCGGATCTGGGCGCCGATCATCTCGCGTTCATCGTCGTGCCCGGTCGCGCATTCGGCCAGCGTCACCGCCAATCCGCCCTCTGAGACGTCGTGCGCCGAGCGAAGAGATTCGCTTCGCGCCAGGTCCAGCATCAGGCTCTGAAGCCGCTTTTCGGCGCCAAGATCGATCGACGGAGCCGGGCCACACACGCGACCGAACTTGCGCACCACCAGTTCGCTGCCGCCGAGTCCGTCCGCGTCGGCAGACCCGCCCAGCAGCATCACCGCATCGCCTGCTTGCCGAAAGAAGCTGGTCAGGATGTGACGTTCGTCTGCGATCAAGCCGACGGCCGCAACCGTCGGCGTCGGCAGGATCGGCTGGCCGTCGGTCTCGTTGTACAGCGACACGTTCCCGCTGACGATCGGGACTCCGAGCGCATTGCACGCGTCCGCAAGGCCGTCGACCGCTTCGGCAAACTGGCGCATGACTGCCGGTCGTTCCGGTGACCCGAAGTTGAGGCAGTCGGTGATCCCGATCGGTTCGGCGCCGACGCACACCAGGTTTCGGCAAACCTCGGCTACCGCCATCGCGCCACCCGCGCGCGGGTTGAGTCGAACCCACCGCCCGTTGCAGTCGCTGGCGAAGGCGAGAAACTTGTACAGCGTTGTGCCGTCGCGTTCGCACGGCACGCGCACCACGGCGGCGTCGCCGCCAGGCCGAACGCCGGTCCCTCCGCGTACGATGTGATCGTACTGCCGGTACACCCATTGGCGCGATCCGAGATTGGGGGACCCCACGGCGGCGAGTAACTCGGCGTTCAAGTCCTCGAGTTCGACGTCGACGGGCGTCTGCAGCAGTTCCGGCAGGGACCCGTCGTCGGCCTGCGGACGGTCGTAACACGGCGCCTCATCCGTCAGCACGCCGACCGGCATGTCGCACACCACCACGCTGTCGCCTGTGGCTGGAGCGCCGGTGTACGGGTCCAATCCCGGCGTCGCCCGAACGACCCAGCGGCTGGTGTCTGTCACCTGTCCGATCACCGCGGCGTCGATATCCCACTTCTCGCAGATCGCTAGGACGTCCTTCTCACAACCTGGCTTCGCGACGAGCAACATGCGTTCTTGGGATTCGCTCAGCAGCAACTCGTACGGCGTCATTCCGGCGGTGCGGCGCGGTACCTTGTCCAAGTCGATGTCGATGCCGGTGCCAGCGCGCCCGGTCATTTCGACCGAGGACGAGGTCAGGCCCGCTGCACCCATATCTTGGATGCCGGCGAGGACGTCGAGGCTGAAGATCTCGAGGCATGCCTCGATCAGCTTCTTGCCTAGGAATGGGTCGCCGACCTGCACGGTTGGCCGCTGGCTGGGCCCTTCCTCGCTGAACTCGTCGCTAGCCATGGTCGCCCCGTGGATGCCATCGCGTCCGGTCTTTGCGCCGATATACAGCACCGGGTTCCCAACGCCGGCGGCTGCGCCATAGAAAATGCGGTCGGTTCGCGCGACGCCGCACACGAAGGCGTTCACCAGAATGTTGCCGTTGTAGGAGGCGTCGAACATCAGTTCGCCACCTACGGTCGGTACGCCGACGCAGTTTCCGTAGCCAGCAATGCCGGCGACGACACCGGCCAGCAGTTGCCGTGTCTTTGGGTGCTCGACACTGCCAAAGCGCAGCGAATTGAGCCCAGCGATCGGACGCGCACCCATAGTAAACACGTCTCTCAAGATTCCGCCGACGCCAGTGGCAGCGCCCTGGTATGGTTCGATGAACGATGGATGGTTGTGGGATTCCATCTTGAAAATTGCGGCAAAGCCATCGCCGATGTCGACGACCCCTGCGTTCTCGCCGGGACCCTGGATGACGCGGGGGCCGGTCGTCGGCAGGCGGCGCAAGTGAACGCGCGAGCTCTTGTATGAGCAATGCTCGCTCCACATGACACTCGCCACGCCGAGCTCGGCGTATGTCGGCGTGCGGCCGAGAGCGTCGAGCAGGTGTTGGTACTCCGACGGGATCAGCTTGTGCGAGCTGACCAGCCCGTCATCGATCGGGAGATCGCCAGGAAAGGGAAGTGCGGTCACTTGGCGCGAGTACTACGGCGCGCGCCCGGCGGCGACCGGGCTGTCGACGTCTAGAGGAACCACAGGCCGAGAACGACGAGGACGGCGGCGAACGCCAAAGAGGCGATCGCGGCCACTTCCCAGCGATCGTGCCGTTGATCGGTTACCCGCAGTTCGATCGAGGCGAATCGGCTCGCCTCGCGGCGCCGGCGCCCGGAGAGGGCGACGTTCGCGTCGCGCAGTGCAGCGTTATGGCTCTCTTCCACCACACTCAGCAGCTAAAGGCTTTCGACGCAGTGTGTCAAGTGGTCAGCGTCAGGTGGATGAGCGTTGCGTGGCTCAGTCGCGGAATCGCGCCTTGCCGCGGCTGTCCCACCACTCGCGATAACGCTGCTGGGCGCGATTTCGCTCCTTCTTTGGCAAGTCGTCGTAATAGCCGAAGTATTCCTTCGTCAGCATCTTGAGTTCATCGCCGGCCGAGCGCCGGACATCAGCATCCTCGTGCATCAGGGCGTCGATTAGCCACTCGATGCGATGTCGGTCGCGGTTGGCTTCCCACCACTTCGACCACTGCTGGCGGTCCAGCCCGAAGTCCTGCCGAGTCAGCGTGCAGAGCGCCCAGTGCGCGGACTTCACCACGTCCTCGTTGTCCTGCTCGAGAAGGGGCATGAGTCGATGAACCGCACGTGGATCGCGAAGGTCGCTGAGCGACTCGAGCGCCGCGTGCCGCGTGTCTTCGCTCTGCGTGTCTTCTTCAGCGATCGCCGACAGTCCGTCGCGAAGCGCGGTTCGGGCATCATCGTGTGACTGCATCATGCGACCTGCGGCGAGCGCCGCGCGCCGCACTTCCGCGTTGCCATCGACTAATCTGCGAACCACCGCCTTGGCGCCCTCGATGGACGGCAGCTCGCCGAGTAGCCTGGTCGCCCAAGCCCGAATGTCCGGGCTTCGGTCGTTCGTCCGAACTGCCAGAAACGGGACCGCTGAAGGGCCGATCCGCGCCAACGTGCGCAGCACGGGACCGCACTCTGACGCTTTGGCCGGGGCTTCACCCACGCCGGAGCGGAGCTCGCGCTCGATCGGACCCGGAAACTCAGCGGCCAACGCGCTGGCTGCGTCCGCACCCATTTCGACCAGTTGTTCCATCGCTGATTCGTCGCCCTTGAGCAGCGCGTCGATCAAGTCGCGAATATCGTCCTTGAGATCGACGATGACCTTGGGGAGGCGCATTTCCACCGACTTGGTGGCTTGTCTCGGGCGCGTTGGCGGTACGCGCATCGACCGAGACGCCGCCGCCATCGGGTTGTCGTCGTCGTCCTCATCGTCGCCGTCCTCGTTTTGTTCGAGCGACTCGATTTCGGCCAACTCGTCAGCGGTTAGGTCGGTCCAGCCGGCGTCTTGCGCATCCAGGCTGATCTCCGGTGCACTGTCCGCGTCATCGTCTAGCAGCGTCTCCGGTACGATGTCGCTGGGAACCTTCGGCGCGCGCTCCGGCGCCCCCATACCTGGGGTTGTCGAGTGTTCCTCTGCGTCCCACACCGACGCGTCGACTTCGCGGCCGGCCGGCGAGAGGTTGCGGGGGTTCGAGCGCCGCGTGAGTGGAATCGGTTCCGGCGGTTCGGAGTGCGAGGCAGTCGTCAGGCCTGGGGTGCCGTGAGTAGGCGTAGCTCGCTTGACCGGTTTGGACTTCCTGGTTGAGAGCGGTATCGGCTGCTGAGGTGGCTCCTGCTCGGAGCGAGCGTCGGTCGGTGCGCCGGCGGTGACGCCGACTGAGATGGTCTTTGAAGGGCGCACAGAACCCGGTTTGCGCGGTCGTTCAGGGGCAGGGGACTTATCGCTCGAGCCCGCTTCGGACGGTGGCTTGGGTTTGTCCGCTGGCTTTCGCTCCAGGCGCTTGAGTGCAGCCTCGAGCTCGGCCTTTGCCTCGGGCGTGGCGCGCTGCGTGACGAATTTCTTCTGAGGCTCGGGCTCAGCCGACGGTGGGGGGTCCGATCGGCGCTTGGCCGCCGGGGTCGCGCGCTGGGTTCCGGGCACGACCCCCTCCGAACTCGGCGTTCCGCCCGCGCTCGTGGTCGAGTCGGCTTCGACGGGTTCGAACTGGCTGGGCTTCGCCGAGTTCCGTACGTTGCCGCCCACCGGCTCGGCGGCTTTCGGCGCCTGTGTCGACCCGCGGCGCGTCGATAGCGCATCCGCGAGGGCCGAGGCGCGCTCGTGTTTCCCCGGTGGAGGCGCATGTCGGCGTTGATGTGCGGGGAACGCGGTGGACGCAGGTCCGTCGCTGCCGCTCTTGCGAAGCCGGATTAAGCGCTCGAGCGCGGTAGACACCAGCGGAGCGAACGCGATGACGTCTCCGACCTCGTCGAGGCGTACGTTGGCGCGCCCCTCGTCGCCGTACAGAATGATGACGCAGCGCTTTTTCAGCAAGACGGGCAGCAGCAGCACGTCGCCGCCGACCGGTCGCGCTAAGTCTTTGGCGAGGTTGAGATCAATGCCCTCACTCTTCAACGGCAGGAGCGAGTGGTGACCGGTGTCCCGAACCCGCGACAGCGAGCTTGGGAGATCGAGGGGTACACCGATACCGCGCACCCGACTGCGGGGTGCGCCGTTACCGTGCGCGTCGCGACCCTCTGCGATGTCCGATTGAATCGCGAAGAGCGCCGAGTATTCGAAGTACTGCAGCGCGAAGTCGAAGAACGCTTCCAGCACCGCGGTATGAGTCGTGGCGGCCAGCAGATCGCGCTCTGCCATCGCCGCGGTGTACGGACCGCGTCGGCGGCTGCGGCGTGCGTGCTTGGCCTCGTGTTTGCGCGCGGAACGTGCCCACTCAGCGAGGTCGCGGCTATAGCCGACGCTGGCGGTTGAGCGCGGCGCCGGTTCCACCGCTGCCATCGTTTGGCTGGAACGCCGCCGTCGCGCCGGGTCGGCAGCTAGACCGGAACCGCTAACATCCTGAGCGGGTAGCTCCTGCGTCGCGCCCGAACGCACGGCTTGCGTCTGCTCGTCCGGCGCTTGCCCGGCGCTGGAAGGTGGGTCGTCCGCAGTCTCCGCTACGCTGGTCGAGGGCTCATCCGGAGTTGTTCGGTCGGAGGTCGGCGGGTGGTCGGGCGGCGCCGATCGTCGCGTCGCCGCTGGCTGCGTCGGCTCATCTGGCTGTGGGGGAGGGATGGTGCCCAGTTCCGTAGCGGGCGGCCGGGCGATCGGTGGCACCGTCGGCGGCCGCGGTAGCGAGTTGAAGTCACCCATCGCGTGGGGAGCCTCGCTCGGCCGCGGGTCAGGCCGACCCTCAAGCCGCGCCACCAGGCGCTCCATCCGCCGGTCCAGTTCCCATCCGTAGTCGCGCGCGATCGCCTGCCGAATCCGCACCAGCGGCGAAAGACGTTGTTCGAGCTGGAGCCCAAGGGCAAATCCGAGATCGTCCTCCACTTCAGGCGCGAGCGGTTCGGCGACCGCGACCGTGAGCACGCCGCTCTGCTCCGCGAGCGGATAGATGCCGTAGCGGACCGCGATGTCGGCGGGCAGAAGGGCCACCACCTCGTCGGGCGCCGTCGCAAGTTCCCGCTCGCCGGCGGGCTCCAGTCCGTAGTTCGCGGCCAAGAGCTTGACGAGTTCCACTTCCTCGACCTGCGCGAGTTCCAGGAGGTTGGTAGCCAGATCCCCGCCATACATCGTCTGACGCGCCAGCGCGTCCTCGACCTCGCGCAGCGAAGCGATGCTCGCCTTCACGATGCTGGAGCTCAGTGTCGGCATGTGATCCCCGGCCCTCTCCGACCGAAACCGAAGTGTTCTCGCTGGCTTCGTCGATGTCAACGGCCGCGACGTCAGGGTGGCGACGGACCCGCTAGCCGGTAGCGAAGGCGAAGGATTTCGCCGTTTCTAGGGCCGTTCGCAACATCACTTGAGCAAGACTTAGGTAAATCAAAATCCCCAGAACGTCGACAAGCGTCGCGATAAACGGCGTCGAGCTGGTGGCCGGGTCGAGGCCGGCGCGGTGAAGCAGGATCGGCATCATGCCGCCGACGACGCAGCCCATGACGACGATCGATACGATCGTCACCGCCACCAGCACGGCGAAATGCTGACCGTGTCCAGCGATCATCACCCGCGCGACGCCTAAACCTGCCAACAGCGCCCCGAGCACCATGCCCTGCAGCAGCTCTCGGGCGAGCACGCGCCACCAATCCGATGCCTTGATGTCGCCGACTGCCAATCCGCGTATCACCAGCGTTGATGACTGGGAGCCCGAGTTGCCTCCCGCGGAGATCAGCATCGGGACGTAGAAGCTCAGCTGGGCCACCGCCGCGAGCACGCCGTCGAACGCCTGCATCGCGCTCGTCGTCATGAAGCCGCCAAAAAACAGCACGAGTAGCCAAGGTGCTCGCTTACGGATGAACGTGAGTTGCGACGTGTCGAAGTAGCCGTCGCTCAAAGGCTCGACGGCGCCGAGCTTGTGCACGTCTTCGCTCTGTTCCTCGGTCATGACGTCGAGGATGTCGTCGGACGTGATCACGCCGAGCAACTCGCCTTGCGCCGACACGACGGGCAACGTGTTTAGATCGTACTTGGCCAGCTTACGCGCGACGTCTTCTTGATCCAGGCGTGGCGGCACCGAGATGACCGGTCCGTGCATCACGTCTTTGACCTGCGACTCAGGGTTCGCAAGCAGAATGTCTTTGAGCGTGAGCAAACCGCGGATGCGGTCGCCTTTTTCGACCACGTAGACCGTGTCCAGCGTCTCGGTTTCGTCAGCCAGGCGGCGCACCTCTGACATCGCCTGCGTGATCGTCAAACCGGGACCGAGAGCGACGTATTCCGTCGTCATCAGACCGCCAGCAGAAGTCTCCGACCAGCGGCTTAGCTCCTCGACCTCTTCGGCCGCTTCCGGATCGATCGCCTCGACTTTCTCAAGCAGCGTCTGGCTGAACGCAGGTGGCAACTCGCTGAAGAAGTCGGCGCGTTCGTCCGCGTCCATCTCGACTGCCAGCAGCGCCGTGCTGTCGACGGACATGACCGAGGCGAGCTCTTCTTGGCGGTGCTCGTCGAGTCGCGCGAATACGCGCGCGGCGTACTCGGTGGGCAACTTCTGCAACAGATCCGCTGCAGCGTCATCGGACTGCTCGTCCATGATGTCCGCGATGTCTTCGGGGTGGATCTCGTCGAGCAGCGCGCCGAGTTCCTCCGGGCTCTCTTCGACAAGGACCCTGAGTTCAGGCCCGATGAGTCGTGACAGCCGCATCGACCGGGGGCGTAGCAGAAGCCGCCGGTAGGGAAAACAACCCTTGGAAAACCTACCCGCCTGACGAACGCGTCGCGTTGTGGCCAGGCTGAATGTGGCGGTTATGTGACGATCGCGTGGTAGGTTCGCCGGATGGCGGACGCAGCACCGAGCAGGATTTGGGCGTTCGCGTTCGGCTATTTTGCAGCCTATGTACCTTACTCTGCCATGACCAAGGCCCTCAGTTCGGGGCTGTTCGAGGGCATGAACGGAGGTATCCCGGGCTTCGAGTTGCTACCGCTGACGGGACTGTCGTCGCTGGTGGGCATGTTCGTGTTCATCACCGCGATGAAGTGGTGGAAGTTCGCAGGACGGCGCAAGGTGCTAGGCGTCGAGGTGCCAATGCCGGGGCCGTGGACCTTCGCTAGCGGAGTGTGCACCGCTGTGATCATTGCGACCACGACGCTGGCGTACACGTTCAGCGGCGTGTCGATCGTTTTCATGATGCTGCTGATGCGTGGCGGCGTGTTGGCGATTGCGCCGATCGTAGACTTTCTGAGCAAGCGCAAAGTGCGCTGGTTTTCTTGGGTGGCGCTAGCGTTGAGCCTGTCGGCGCTGGTGTGCGCGTTCCTGGGCAAGGGCTCCGTCAAGTTGACGTTCGTCGCTGGAATCGACGTGTTTTTCTATCTGCTCGGGTATTTCGTCAGGTTGCGCTTCATGAGTCGGCTAGCCAAGAGTGACGACCCCGATGCCACCAAGCGCTATTTTGTCGAGGAGCAAATGACCGCCACGCCGGTGGTCGTCACGACGCTCGCCGTGCTGGCGCTGATCGGTTCTGGGCCGCTGATGTTGCAGGTCAGGGCGGGCTTCACGAGCTTCTTTGACCGCGGCTTCACCCTTGAAGCGATCGTGATCGGGTTGCTGTCACAGGGCACTGGCATATTCGGTGGACTAATTCTCCTCGACCGGCGGGAGAACAGTTTTTGCGTTCCGGTAAATCGCGCGTCGAGCATCCTAGCAGGGCTGCTCGCGAGTCTCAGCCTGTATGTGTTGTTGGGCAAGTCACCGCCCGGAACCAACGAACTAGTCGGCGCCGTGTTAGTGATCGGTGCCATCCTGGTTCTGTCGCTTCCGGGCGTCATAGCGAAGCGGCGGGCCGCCGCGGCTCAGTAAGCTGCGCTACGCGGCCGCGCCGGATCGCATCCCGGACTCGAGAGCTTTGCGCAGCTCCGGCTTGGCGAGAATCGTCTCGCGGGCACGCTCGCGACCCTGAGCGAAGTTCTTGCCCTTGAGGCCGTAGTGAGATCCGCTCTGAGTGACCAATCCGGATTGAAGCGCCGTATCGAGCAGGTCGGTCGCGCTGTCGATGCCAGTGCCCCATCGAATGTCGAACTCGGCTTCCGCAAAGGGCGGAGCAACCTTGTTCTTCACGAC
>JAUIKB010000148.1 GCA_030430975.1 Polyangia bacterium | reverse complement strand
TCCTCGCTGATCTCCGCCAGTGTGGCGGGCGTTAGTTGCTCATCGACCAGTTCAATCGGCGCCGCACTCTGCGCCGGGTCTGCGATGGCCACCGCGACGCGATCCCCGCCGCGCTTCAGCGCCTTGTGACGTTTCTGCTGGTTGATGACCTTCCGCGAAGTGATCTTGGCCAACAGGGGCCACAAGCCGTTGCGGTCTAGCAGGTCAGGGAATTGCCCGTCCTGCACCCGCATAAAGAAACTGCCCAGCGCGCTGACGGCCACGTCCTCTTCGTCCGCCACAGCGCGGGGGGAGTTCCCCAATTGCTGCCGCGCGAGGGCCTGTAGTCGCACGAAGTACCGCGACCAGAGTTCGCGCTGCGCGTTGGAGGGCTCGCCGGTCTTTAGGTCGGCGATCCACTGGGTAACGGAAAGGTCTTCTGCTGGATGCTGCATGGCTTCGCCTTGATACGGAGCATACCGCGTGCGTGTTTCCAATGTCAAACTGGCGTTCCCAATCGGGGGAAGCACAAACGGCAGCCGGCCGCCCCACCGCTGAAGTCCGTTCGGCTAACACTTCTTCAGGGTCGCGCGTAGACACGTATCCTCCTCAAACGCCAGGATATCGTGTCCCATCCGTTTGCTCCAGGCGGCGATGTCCGCGCGAAACGCCGGGTCCGTCGCTTCGACTACCAAAACATCGCCAGCGCTCATTTTCTTGATCGCCTGACTGATGCGAACGATCGGCATGGGGCAGTTGAGCCCTTTGCAATCGAGTTGTACTTCGGCCACGGTCAGTCTTCCCCAAGCCCTGTGTCGGCCCGCATCACAGAGTCGAGCGTATCACGGCGCGGCGCTTACTCGGCTGGAAGGAGCAGGACAGCGCGCGCGTCCACGTTAAGCACCTGACTGTTGTTTCCAACGCGCCCCAAAGGCGCATCCCAGTGCACGTGACCACACACCACCAGCGGCGGCGCCGCCTTCGTCACGTAGTTCGAAATATCGACGTGACCTCGTTGATAGCGGCCGGCGACAGGACCTTCGTGGAGGACGAGAACATCCGGCTGTTGAATCAATACCGCATGAGCCGCTTGAGCTGCTCGGACAATGGTCGATACCCCGGTTTACGTCGCCGCCCGCTGACGTAGCTCACGCCGCCGACGGACAAGCCGTCGAGTTCGACCACCGATCCGTCCAGAACGTGAGCGGTACGCTCGAGAGTTAGAGCGGCCAGCTGTTTCGGCGTGCCGAATAGATCGTGGTTGCCCGCCACGCCAGCGACCCAACGAAAGCGATCGGCAAATGCATACCAGACCGAACGCACGTCACCCGTGCCTCCGCGCTTGTCTGCGCCGGGAACCGTGTACATGTCGCCCGCCACCAACACGCCCGTCCGATCGAGCGACGGCACCCGTCAGCGGCACTTCCCTATGCGGTCCTTCGATCCGACGCTTCGACGCTTCGCGTCAATCGACAACCCTGGACACGCGGCGAATCGTCCTCACAGATGTACTGAGAACGTGCAACGCATGCTACACGTTCCGCCGCCGGGCGCAGCAACCACCGGAGGGTAACGATGTCCAAACTTATTCGCTCAGTCTTCGTAATGGCAGCACTCGTCGCCACAAGCGGATGCGCCGGTAGCCAACGAAGCGCTACCGTTGAACTTCCCAAACCTGGAACCTACGTCGTCACACACTCAGAGGACGGAAGCCTCGTCGCGCGCGAGACTCAAGCGTGTGTGCACCACGGTCACGCCGACTACCGCTATCGGCACCCCGCTGCGCGCCGCGACTACACCAAGCGACGCCACATGCGTCGACACTACCGCGGCCGATAGCTCTACCCGTCGCGTCCGGCATGCGGCTTGCTCTAAGCCCCGGCATGCAGGGCCTTTTCGCTAGAATCCCGCCGCCGGATCGAAACCGTGAACGTCAGGGTGTGGTCGTCGGCGCCCACCTGACGCGACTCGCGCTACTGGCCGCCGCCGCGCTCCTCGTCATGTCAGGCTGCGGTCGCCGCGGTGCGGTGATCGCTCATCCCGGCGTCGATGGTCGGGTCAACCACAACTACGTGCGCCTTAAGGACCGCACTGGGAGCGAGCAACGACGGGGACTAGCGAAGGGCGCGCTGCGCAATGAGGCCTCCCTCCAGCGCTTCGACTCGGCCGCTATCTGCTTTGACGTGGTGCTTCGAAGCGTTGAACGCACCGAGGCAAAGATTCGGGTTCGCATGCGGACCGACGAGCAGCGCATCGCTTCGCAACCCGTGATGCTGTCGCAATGCACCGTGGAGTCGTCGTGCCTCGCCGAGGACAGCTACCTCTCGCTACAGTCCACCGACACACGAGGCACCGTGTACGCTCGCGGCGGACGCGTTTGCTTTGCTGATCACGGTTTGGATCTGCCCGACGCCGACCGCCTTGTCGTCGGGGTCACCTCTCTAGGCAACGAGTTGATCTTCCGCTGGTACCTAGACGACTGAGCCGATGGGACCATCGCGTGGGAACACAACGACCCATTTGACTACGCCCGCGGCACGAGCTGGGCGGTGGTGCCGACCGATGACGGCGGCTCACTGATCGTGGGCAGCCCGAGCGGGCCTCGAGGGGGCATCAGCTTGGGACCGGCTCGCCTGCTTCGACTCAACGCCGACAGCACCGCCGCTTGGTCGAAGACGCTGCGCGATCCCGACGGGGGCGAGCCACACGTGAGCGCGGCCACCCTCATTAGAAGGCGACGGGTTCCTGCTGACCGGCGATACAGGCGGCGGCGCTCGGAGTCGGCGCGTCGATGGTAACGGCGCGACGCTCTCGTCGACACGATATGCCGACGCCGAAGTAGCAGGTTCGCCTCACTTCGACTCCGCACGCCCCATGCCCGGAGGCGGCGCAGTGCTCACATCGGACCACTGGAGCGTCACCCAACCGGACGCCTACCTGAATGTCGTCCGTGTCGACGACGATGGGCGCCCGCTGTGGCAACACCAAACCGTGGGAGCAGGCGTAGCGTTCGTCAGCGACATGGCGGTCAGCCCCGACGGGCACGTCGTGGTGGTCGGCCGTTTCGCCAAAAAGGACGACCAAGACGAACGCCATGCGGTGCAGCTCAGCGATAGCTGCCAGCTAGAGGTCGCTACGGACACGTCACGGCAATAGTCGCCTTACCCGTGCTGGCAGCGGCGAGACAACGAGCTTTGCAACTGTGAAGCGCGTTTCGGCCATTCGGCATCGAGTAGAATTCTCCGAACTTGGTGTCCTTCGATCGACTGCCCTGGGGCGTGGCCTTCCACGCTCGATGCATCGCGTCCAAAGCGCGATCGTGCTCGCTACACCAGCCGAGGCAAGCACTCGACTTGGCTTCCTCTTTGCCAAACCCCGTGGCGTTGAACGTCTTGCCTTCGTATGTAATCACGCCGCGGCAAGTCTTCCTCTTGCTCCCGCACGCCAGTAACGCCGCGAGCGCCAGCACAGCAAGCAGAATTGGGCGACGTGTCGGCAGCTCCCCCATCGCTCCAGCATACAACGTCCAGCCAACCTTCTGCTATCGTGTCCGCACGGGACGTGGGCGACCCCGCCAGTTCGACCTCGAAGGCCTGGGAGGCAACAGCTTTGGACGAACCCTCGTCTGGCGCTCCTTTGACTTTCGCGGCCCTTCACGTACTTGCGCATCGCCGGGAATGCGACTCACATCGGATGTCGCGATGAGAGTGCCAGCACCGAAGCGCGGAGTCTGCGCGCCCGAGCGGGCTCATTGTGCGCGCCGCTGCGCAACGTCACCAGCGCTGTGACGTGGACGGACTTCTGTTCTGAACCCGTCCCCCGAATTTCCAGTAGGCTGACGCGGTGTCCGAGTCCCTCACCAACCTGCTCGTCTCTGGACGCTATCGCATCGGCGATCAACTCGGGCGTGGCGGTATGGGCGAGGTCTACGCGGCGGTCGATGAACAACTTGGCCGCGAAGTCGCGATCAAGCGAATGCATCCGTACTTGCTCAGCGAAGACGAACTGACGCGCCGGTTCGCACGCGAAGCACGGGCAGTCGCTCGATTGTCACACCCGAATCTGGTGAGCGTGTTCGACTTCGTTGTCGATCCGGACCTCGGCCCCCTGATCGTGATGGAGCGACTGCGCGGTGCCACGTTGAGTTCCCACTTGGAGACACACGAGACTCTTGAAATCGAAGAGGCGATCGACCTCGGCGCGCAGCTGCTCGATGGCCTCGCGCACGCTCACGAGAACGACCTGATCCACCGAGACATCAAGCCGGCTAATCTATTTTTGGTTCCCGACACGACGGACGAACACCCCTCGCCTACTCGTCTCAAACTGGTCGACTTTGGCGTGGCGCACGCACTCGACCAGCCTGAAACCGCGCTGACCGAGCGCGGTCAGATGATCGGTACGCTAGCGTACATGGCGCCCGAACAAGCGCGCGGAACCGACACCGACGCACGCTCGGACCTGTACGCGGTCGGGGCAGTCTTGTTTCACTGCGTCTGCGGCAAGAAGCCGTTCACCGCCGACTCTAGCGCCGCCCTACTCGAGCGAGTGCTGGCCAAACCGCCGCCGCCGGTCGCGTCTCTGAGACCCGACGCGCCACCCCACGTCGCTAGCGTGATCGAACGCGCCCTCAGGAAGAACCCGCGCGATCGCTTTGCAGACGCCCATGCTATGCGGCGAGCTCTACTCGGCGAACCCGCGCCTGACGATGTCAACACAGCTGCCGCGCCGCGGCTCGATCCGCCGACCTGCGTGCGCGGAGAGTCCGTCGCTTCGACCAAACACCCGGACCGGGTGTCGCCGACCCAGACCAAACAGATGTCGGCGTCCACCGGGACCCGGGTCGCTCTGCTCGTCGGTATCACCACGATGAGTCTGGGCCTCTGGTACGTGGGCCCCAAGTGGACGTCCCGAGCGCCCAAACCGAACCCGTCGGCGTCGGCGTCGGTTCAGGCCAGCTCGGGCCAGCCCCCGCCATCGCCAGCAGGCGCCGCCTTCGAACGCGGCCTCACTGCATATCGAGCCGCCGAATGGGGCAAGGCGAAACGCCTTCTCGCGGAGGCGGTGCGCCTCGATCCCGCCCACGGCGCCGCCCACCTGCGACTGGCGATGCTGCGGCTGCGGCCGGCCCCCGCAGAGGCGCGTGGACACTACCGATCAGCCGTCGAGCATCGCGGTCGACTGTCGGACCTCGACGTCGAGATCCTCAACGCCGTCGCACCACTGTTTCGTCAGCCATGGGATCTGGACGCTGCTGAACAGAGCCTTGCCAAGTCGGTCGCGCGCTTCGGCGGAACCGAGGCTGAACCTCGCTATTATCTGGGGCTAGCGCAATACAGCCGACTGCACTTCAAACAAGCGCTGACGAGCCTTGGCGGCGCTACCCAACTCGACCCGTCGTACATAGCGGCGTGGCTTCTGCTCGGCGATGTCGAGTCGATGCGCGGCAACGCGAAGGGCGAAATCGCCGTCTACAACCGCTGCCTGTCGGCTAACCCCAACGCACCCAGCTGCTTGCGGGCCCGCGCGCGCGCCTACAGCCGGCGCGGCGACTGCAAGGCAATGCGCGAAGACCTCCAGCAAGTCGGCTTCGCCGCGCCCAAGAGCCCGCGCGCCCAGCGCGATCTCGCCGACGCGCTGCTGGCGACCAGCGCGCCAGCGGCAGCCGTCGACACCGCGCTCGAACGCGCCGCCAACCTGACCGACGACGACGCCGTCGCGGACTGGCGGGCCGCCGCAACGCGTGCGATCGCCGTGGGCGACTTCGAAGCAGCACTCAAGGCGCTCGAGCCGTGGAGCGAGGCAACCGCCAACGCCGTCGACGAGTACCAGGCGGGCAAGCCGCTGTTGCTCAAGCTGCAGACGCTGGAAGAAATCGGGCGAGAAAAAGAAGCCGGCAAACTCGCTGAGGAGTACCTCGATCAGCTCGAAAGTCGCGCCGAGGCTACGGGCGGCGATCTATCGATTCACTTCTACGCCTATGCCCACCGCGGCGGAGCCATCAGCGCTGCCGAGCTGAAAACGGCTCGCACCCAATGGCTGAGCCGATACCGCAAGAAATGGGAAGACGCCGGGCGCGCCACCGACGGTGATTTCGAATGGATCGCTTGGTCAACCGCCTACGGCGCTGCGGTCCGAGATTCCGCCGACGCTGCGACTGCACTCGCCGCGCTGCCCAACTCCGAGCCCCCCGCCCTCGGCGCCGGACGCTGGGTCGGCATGGATCTGAACCTGGGACGCACGTACGCCTTGACCGATAACGCCGCTCGCGCCGTGCCGCACCTGGAGCGGGCGGCGGCGGCGTGCATCCGAATGGAGCGACCGTTCATCCACCCGACTGCAAACTACTATCTCGGCATGATCAACGAGCGAGCCTACCTTGGGTCGGAACCACGCGCGGCGTATGAGGCTGTGCTCGCTGCTTGGGGGACCTCGAAGCAGTCGCGAACGGCACGCTTAGCGCGCGCTGGATACGAACGCTCCCGTCAAGTCTTGCGCAGACGGGGCAACCCGTAGCGCTCGACGCGATCGTTCAACGTGCGCCGCGCGATGCCGAGCCGTTTGGCCGCGCGCGTCTGACCACCGTTGCAGGCGGCGAGCGCATCGGCGAGTTGAGGCGCCGCTCAGCATGGCATGCATCCACCAGAAGCTGGGTTCATCGACGCTCAGCGTCGCCTCCAGCGCGCGCCCGATCGTCATCTCGCCAACCGGCGGAATCGCGCGCGCCGCACCTGACCGCCGGTGAGCACGACGAGTTCGACGGGACCATCCACGCCGTGCCGACGAGGAGCAGCGGTGGTTTCGTCGTGCCTCACACCGTCAGCATACCTCGGGGTGCGTTGACGTAGGTGCTGCCGTTCGTCGCCGAGCCCAACAGCAACCACAGCGACGCGGCGCCGCAGAGGATTAGGCGACAGCCAAGCCGGAGCGCGACACACGACGGCCATGAATTGCGCAGTCTGTCTCGTCAGTCGACCTCAAGCCCGCGCGAGCTGTGCCAGTCGGCCAACGACTGCGCTGGATACCGCTCGAACCGTTGATCGCTCGGTCCCTCCGCGACCTGCACCCAGCTCGCGCGGGAGTCGTTTCCGGTCATCATGTGCACCAACTCGGGCGGCGTCGGCAGCTCCGTGTCGACAGCACTCGCCACGGGGTGGAGCAGTTCTGGCCAACGCGAATTAAACGCCCATAGGTGGGAGCCGCAGCGCTGACAGAAATGGCGCTCATGACGGCTCTTCGCCGGCTTGCCGTCGCGCTCGATCGTCGCTTGATAGACCGCGACATGCTCCTGCCCGTGCACTTGCAGCGTGCGAGCGTCGGCGGCCAGGTTCACCATGAATCCGCCACCTCCCGTCTTGCGACAGATCGAGCAGTAGCAACGCTGGTACGGTTGGGGGTGTCGGCTCTCACACGAGAAACGAACGGCCTGACAATGACAGGAACCTTCAAGGAGCATTCCGTCATACTAACACCGAGACGATCGTGAAACGCTTCTGGGAACTCGGCGGGCACTGGCTGATCGCGCAAGCGATGATGTTCGCCATGTACACCGCGTCGATTCTCTATGACGACGGCGCGCTATCGTCGATACCGATAGGGGGCCGGCTGATCGGTGCCGCATTGGTAGTGCTGGGACTGATCGGGACGCTGTGGGCAGTAGTCGCGCTCGGCGGCAGCCTGACGCCGTTTCCCGCACCCACACGCTCCAACCGGCTCGTGACACACGGGCCATATCGCATCGTGCGGCACCCCATCTACGGTTGTATCGTGATCGCGTTCGTTGGCGGTGGAATCTTGTTCGGAGATGCCGCGCCGCTGACCGTCGCTATCGTCATGCTGGCGTTCGTCGCCGGTAAGTCCAGCTACGAGGAACGCGCGCTCGCCGGGCTCCATCCCGACTACCAGCGCTACCGCGAAGCGGTGCGTTGGCGGATCTTACCGTGGATCGTCTAGCTCGCGTGCTGTACGCGAGCGTTCGAGTTAGCATCCGATGATGACGCGGTGGATCGTTCTGTGGGCTTCATCGCCGCCGCCTGTGGCGGCATGGCGACGAGCACATCCGCAACAGACGACTCGTGTATGGGCTGCGGCGCCCGGTTGAAGATCGGCGGGGACACGCCGCGCATCGGCACCTGCGACTACTGCGAGGCGACGATTTACCTGCCGGACGCGCTGGGGTTGCAACTGCACCCGGCTCAGCGCAAACGCGCCTTCTACATCTTGCTCACGCTAACGGACAAAGCGAGGCAGCGCGTTACCGAGGCGTCTTCCAGTGCACGGACATCGATACGATACAACCCGCTACTGTGCGCACATGCCTGACCTATCCGTCACCATCACGCACTTGTAGTCGCTTGGACAAGGCTTTTCCAGCGAGCATGGTCGGCCGAGATCGGCGCCACCGGTATACGTCGTCCCGTTGATCTTGAGCGTCCGCTTCGCCGTCGAGCGCGTCGTCGTAGACGAAACTTGAGTCTGGGACTTCAGTTTCTGTTTTCCTCTCAGTGCACCCGCAACGCGCGGATCGGACAAGACGTCGAGCAGCGACCGCTGCACGGACTTCGATCGAGCCTCGGCGTTGGCCGCCTCCCGCTTGGCCTGAGCCTCCTCGCGCTGCTCTTCATCATGAGATGCGTTGAACTCCGAAAATGCCACTACCCGTCCATCGCGGTAGCTGACGCTGTAGAAAATCTTGTCGCCCAGAATCGGATTGCTCTTGTACTCGTGCGTCGTTAGACCGGATTTCCCCGACGTCCGCTCGGGTTCTTCATCGATGATCCGCGCAACTTCCGCCTGCGACATGCCCACTCGAACGCGACCGTCGGTAGTCGATTCGCTGCGGCTGGCGTCAGGCACGTTCTGCGTGTACTCGGAAATGGGCCGGTCGGAGAATCCGATCACCGCTCCGTCCTTGACGTGAACCACGCTGTCGACGTCGCCGCTGTCGACCCAGTGCCACGTCTCGACACCGTCCTCCGCCGTGAGGCCATCCGCTTTGCCCATGCTTGCCATCAGCTGCGCTTCAGTCATGCCCACGCGCACTTTGCCGGTCGCCACGCTATCGCTCGTCTCGTCGGCGGCCGCAGCCGCGCTTGCCGGCCAGGATGCTCCGTCGTCGAAGGCCACGACCCTTCCACCGACGAAGGTCACCGTGACTGCTCGATCGCCGTTCCGGTAGTAGAACGTCTCAGCTCCGTCGGTCGCCAAGATCAAGTCAGGCTTTCCCGCAGCGGCCCGTACGTCGGGCTCTCTGGAGTCGAGATTGATACGGCCGTCACGCAGCGCACTTAGCGCTTTGGGGGTACGAGCGCAGGCCGCCACCGACATGACCAACATGGTCAAGCAGGCCAACAGCGCCACCGAAAGGCGCCTCCAGACAAGCGTTGCCGCTGGGCGCGGCGGGT
>JAUIKB010000147.1 GCA_030430975.1 Polyangia bacterium | reverse complement strand
TGAAACGCGAGATGGAGCACTACCGATCATGGATCGGAGGCATGTCATGAACGAGATTCCTGAGCTGACAGACACACAGCTGGCTTCCGCGATTCCCGCGAGCACCCGGAGGCGGCTCGTCAAGGGTGACATTCGCGGACGCGAGGACGTCGCTGCGCTGCGTCATTTCGTGGGCCTTTCGCAGCAGCGCTTTTCGGAGGCGCTCGGGATCAGCGTCCACACGCTGAGGAACTGGGAACAGGGCCGTCGTCAGCCAGAAGGTCCGGCGCTTGCCCTTCTCCGGATTGCGGCCCGCCATCCGCGCATCATCAGAGAGAACCTGGGCCGTGCTGCGTAGGCAACAGAACGATGCACTGCAACAGACCGGCGTCGAGGGCGCCGGCAGCTGAGCTGAGTCCGTTGGACTGCCCGACGAACAGCGTCGTGCACTGAGCGGATGAAGTACCGAATCGCACTCCAGCGGAGCGAAGGGGGATCAGCGTGTCTGTTCCTGGGCTGCCCGGTTGCTGGTCGCAGGGGGCCACGGAGGAGGAGGCACTCGCCAACCTCTCCGAGGCGATCCGCGACTACCTCGCGGTCGTTGAGTCGCTGCTCGAAGACTCCGGGGTGCGCGAAGTCGAGATCGCGGTCTAGGTGCCGCGAACTCCGGGGGTGCATCGCTGGGCCGCGGTGAAGGCGTTGCGGCGGGCGGGCTCCGGTTGTCTGCGAAGGTAAGCACATCGTCATGTCGGACGGCCGGCGGATCCTGACCATCCCCCGAGCGAACCCGGTCAACGCATTCACGATGGGTGGCATCGCGAAAGACGCGGACTCAACCGTCGAAGAGTTCAAGGCCCTTCTCTAGCGGCAGTCCAACAACCCGACGCAGCGGTTGCCGGGCGTGCTCGTGCGCTGGGCTATCCTGCCGAGCATGGGACACGAACTCTCAATCGCAGCGTGCCGCTGGGCGGCGCAGCTGAGCGTGTCGATTGAGTGACATGGTTCGTGATTTCGAGATTCGGGACGCCGTCCCGTCAGATCGAGACGCGATCTTCGCCCTCGATCCGGCCGCCCGAGTCGAAGCGACTCGCTCCGAGTTCGTGCGCAGATCGATCGAGTCCGCGCTTTGCCTGATCGCCGAGCGCGCCGGTCGTGTCGTCGGCTACGGCGTACTCGAGTACACCTTCTTCGGCAACGGGTTCATCTCCATGGTGTACGTCGCCGAGCCGATGCGTCGCGAGGGCGTCGGTCGAGCTCTCCTGCAGGCCTTGGCCAAGCGATGTACAACGTCGAAGCTGTTCACGTCCACCAACGAGTCGAACGAGCCGATGCAGCGGCTGCTGGAGGCCTCGGGGTATGTCCCCAGCGGCGTCGTCGAGAACCTCGATCCAGGGGACCCCGAGCTCTTCTAGTTCCTGGACCTAGGGGCTCGATCTTGAGGGGCGGGGGATCCGCAGCTAACGGCCGTCACTCGCTTGCTGCGCTGAGGGCCGTGATGCGACATCCGCTGGCGTCCCTCGGCTTGGTCGGTCTGCTGACCGCGTGCAGTCTCCCTGGTCCGGTGTCGTTCGGGCGCCCCGTGGGCGATCGCATCCTGGTCGATCTGGTCGCGCTTCGGTTCGATGCGCGCCCACTCGATGCTGAATCGGTACGAGTCGAGTCCGATCTCGGTGACCAGTTCCACGTCCTTCACGGCGTTGGTGAACCCCTTCGACGCGTCGCCGACGAAACCCTTGCCCTTGCCGAGACCGCCGTCCTCGGTCGGCTGCGTGAACACGTGCCAGTCGGTGTTCGGGTTCTTATCTTCGATCTGGGTTGCAGCGCTGGCGGCACCAAACCGAAACGATCCCTTGCCTGAGGGGAGCGAAAGCGACCCTAGATCGCCCATGCCCGAGGGTTCGGGATCCGGTTCTGAAGAGTCCGAGCACCCGAGTAGGAGAAGGGGAACGAGACTGAGCGAACCGATTGTGCGCATGGTCGTTGCATAGCACGTCTGATCCTGTGCACGTGGCCAGTACCGGCGCTAGGCGTCCACACCCGCTTGAACTCCGAGTGTGAGAGCCCCGCGCACGCGCCCAATCTAGCGCAGCATGTGGACGGTAACCCACATCGGCGAATCCATCGGAACTTGAATCCGAATGTGTGTGGTCGCTTGTCCTCACCATGTGCCGCGATGGGCCGAGGAATCTGGGCGGACGGTACGCACCGCGAATGCGTCGCGCGGCTCGGTGTGTAGGAAATACCGATGTGGGAAAATGAGTGGCCGTGGCGCGCGGTCTAGGGTATGAATAGCTAAGTGGGATCGTTCGAAGACTTGAAGAAGCGGTTAATTTCGGAGTTGCGCTCCGAGCTAGAGTTTAGGTTCATCAATACGCGGCTCATCTTGCTCTCGGGAATCGACTTAGATGACCCCAGCAACTTCGGCGATGACAAACGATACAGAGCGGCGCTTGCCGCTCTTCACGAGATGGGTTTTTTGACCGATCTCAAGGAGCGCGCTTAAGTGACGGAATTTCGAACGGCTCGCTCTGCGGCGACAGAGCCAGTGGCGTGCGCTGACGAGCTGGCCAAGGCGCTGGGACGAGACTCACGCGCCGCGGTCGTGTTCTTCTCGCCAGAGCGGGATGGTGCCGCCCTGCTGACCGAGCTCCGGGAGCGGCTGGGGCACGCCAACATCATCGGTTGCTCGACGGCGGGTGAATTGTCGACGGGCCAGCTGTCTCAGGGGGCCGTTTCGATTGCGGCTTTTGGTGACGACGCCAAGCGTGCCCACGTCGCGCTGGCGGACTTCGAAGCCGGCGTGGAGGCCGGCGTCGAAGCAGCGGTCGCTTCGCTCGAGCAACAGGTGGGATCACCACTAAGGGAGCTGTCCCGAGACACCCACGTGGTCATTTGCCTGATCGACAGCGTGCACGGCGTCGAAGAGGAAGCGCACCGCGTGTTCGGGCGCCACGCGCCGCTGATGCCGATCGTCGGCGCTTCGGCAGCCGACGGTCTCAAGTTCGAGCGCACGGTCGTCGCCGCGGGCTCGGAAACGTCGAGCCACGGCATGGCCTTCATGCTGCTCGAACTCGCCCGTCCCTTTCGCGTGGTTCGAACCAATCACTTCGTCCGAGCGAGCGACGACATGAGAGTGACGTCCTGCGAAGGCCGACTCTTGCAGGAACTCGATGGTCGACCTGCTGTCGACGTCTACTGCGAGCACACCGGCCTCAAGCCCGAGGAGCTGACGCAAGAGTCGCTGTTCCTCCATCCGATCGGCTTGATCATCGATGATGAAGCCTGGATCCGGCAGGTCATGCCGCCGATCCGGCGTGACGGCTCGATTCAGCTCGGTTGTGAGATCGCCGGCGGGACCGCTGTGTGCTTTCTCAAGCCCGGCGCCGAGTTGATTCCGCACACGGCCGAGTTCCTGGAGTCGATCAAGGCCGACCTCGGCGGCATCCGAGGCGCGCTGATGTTCGACTGCGCGCTTCGGCGTCTCGAACTCGACTTTGCCCAGTCGCATTCGTCGTACGCCGAGCTTCTGGATTTTCCCACGGCGGGTTTCCACACTCACGGCGAGTCGTTAGTCGGCCACATGCATCAGACGCTGACGGCGCTGATCTTAGGCTAGCCCAAGGTCAGTCGACGCGCGTTCTGGACCGGAGCCGTTACTAGACCATTGCTAGTGATTGCGGTGAGCGTGTCGCGCCGCACCGAGCGGCGAGAGAGGAACAACCTTGGCTAAAGAAGAAGACCGCGAAACGAGTTGCACGCAAAGTCGCCAAGAAGGTCGCAAAGGACGCCAAGGGCAAGCAACGCAAGAAGATTCGAGCCGCCGCAGTAAAGGCCGCAACGAAGAAGGCGCGCAAAGGGACGCGGAAACAAGTGAAGAACAAGGCCCGAAAGGTCGCCAAGAAGGCAGCGAAGAGCCAGCAAAAGAAGAGCGCCAAGAAATCGAAGTGAGCCGGTGCGCTCCGTCGACCAACAACCGTGTCGACGGAGTGCTGCCGTAGGCCCCTCGCCAGGCCTAACACCCGGTCGACGGTATCGTCGGTGGGGCGCTTTTTAGGTTGAGCGGCAAAACGTTACGGGCGCGCCGACCCACGCCGCCCGTCGACAGGCTCCTGCGCGCGACGCCCATACACGCTGCAGCCGCGCCCACGCGTCGCCCTAGCCGGCGCTTCGAGGGTCTGACTCGCTCCCCCATCCCTTGCGATCGGCGCCCGGCGTCCCAATGTTATCGGGCTGCCGCGAAGGTTCGCGGCACTGCGAGGAGAACAACAGTCGACTAGGTCGAAAGGCACACCCATGTCCGCATCCATCCCCACCGTCAAACGCGAAGACTGGCCAAAGCATCCGCGCTTTCCCGCGCAGGCGCTGCTGCTCGGATCCCACGCTAACTTCCGACGCATCAGTCGGCAGCTGATCGACGCCGCCAAGTCCGGCGAGTCCCTGGAGCGGATCGGGGCGTACTATGCAGCGTGGATTGCGGCGATGCGCAGTCATGAAGCCTACGAAGAGCACAAGGCGTACCCGTATCTGGCGAAACGCTGGGGCGTGTCGTTCGCGGATGCCACCGAGGGTCATCACGAGCTTCATCGACGCGACCGCGCGGTGCGTGAAGCGTTCCTACTTCGCGATGAGCGTGCGCCGGATGCACGCGAAGACATCGTGTCGACGCTGGAGGCTCACGACGTGGCGCTCCACGACCACCTCGACCTAGAGGAAGAGCAAGTGATCCCGCTGCTGCTCGAACTATCGCCGGACGAGTTTCGCCGCTACTCGTACAGTCCGATCGACACGCTGTTGGCTGAGCTGGGCGATCCCTAGTGTGCTGTTTCCACCTGGGGTGCAGCCGCGACCTCAGGGAGCGTAGCCGCTAGTCGTATTCGTACGGTGCTTCTTGGACGAGCGTCGCGAGTTCGTCATCGTCGTGATAGGCCGCGTGCAGCACCTCCGCCAGGTGCTGCAGGTCTTCGAGTTCGTCGCCGAACGCGACGAAATTGCCGGCCTCGGGGTCCATCTCGACCTTCTTTTCGAGTTCAGGCGCCTCGGAGCGAATCGCCTGCAGGGCGACGTCGGCCCATCCGTAGCCGTTGGGTTCGCGCCCGTTCGACTCGAAGATCTCGGCCTGCTCGATCATGTGGTTGTCCGACAGCATCAGACAGTAGGTGCCCGGCTTGTGGTCGTACTCAAACAACACAAACGGTGCGTACTGGGTTCGCTCCTCGTACATCGTGATAGCTCCGGATATCGCTAAGTTAGTTGTGAGGCTAGGGCGAATTGGAGGCGTCGCTCAAGTCGAAAGGCTGTCGAGGCTCAAACGGTGTTTCAGCACCTGCCAAACGATCGGCAGCATCGTGAGCGGTTGGAAGCCATTCCAGATATCCGCGCCCACGAAAGTGGGACGGCTCTTCATTCGCGCGTAGTAGCGCGCCACGTTTGGCGCTTCGTCAGCCCAGCCACTGGACAGCTTGAGCATTTCTAGTCGCGCCAGGATGACGGTCCAGGCGACGTCGGCCAGCGTGTAGGTATCGCCGACGAGGAATTCTGAGTCAGCGACTGCATCGTCGACCCGGGCGACAGCGTCCTTCACCCGCTGCAGTTCGGCGGCGACCTGTTCGGGCGAGTGACTGACCTCGCGCCACCGCCTAACCTCCCGGACGCGCTCGGTGTACAGCTCCTCGAGGTCCGGGTTTGCTGCCGCGTGTCTGGCCAGTGTGGCCAAGCGCTTCTCGAAGCTTCCCTTCGAGAGCATGCCGATCAGCCCAGGCTTGGGGCTGTACACGATTTCGCGGATCTTAAGTCCGTCCTGGAGTCGGATGTACTCGTCAACCTCGTCCCGACGAGCCCCGCCGCTCAGGTCCGGACCGGGATAGTGCTCGTCGATGTAGCGGATGATGCGCGCCGAGTCCGTCACGACGGTGTCGTCGTGCTGCAGCGTGGGTACGACCATCCGCGGGTTGAGGCGCGCGTACCACGGCTCGTAGTTTTCGAGCGGCGGTCCGATGTTCACGAGCCGGGACGTCCAATCGACGCCCTTTTCGGCGAGCGCCAGGCGCACCTTCTGCGAACACAGCGAAGGCGGGAAGTGGAACAGCGTCGTGCCCATGGCGTCAGGCCTAGGACCGGGTGTCACGGCTTGCAACCGCCGCCCAAGCGAGACGGTTTCTGTCTTGCGCGGAATGTTCGGATTCAGCAGTAAACGGCACGGTTCGTGGGTCCTCGTGAGGAAGAACCGGCCGTCGGGTCGGGTATGGCGACTATCCCCATGAACCAAAACAAGTCGATCAGTTTGGCCCTAGTCGCCATCAGCCTGTCGGTCGCGGCGTGTTCGACCGAGGAGGGCGAGCCGCTAGCAACGCGAGCGCCCAGGCTCGTTCCGTCTTGCGTCGCGATTGATGCAGGCCCGTGCCCCGACGCCGCCGTGCTGGACGCAAGTGCTGACGCGCCGGATGCCGACGTCGATTCCGGAGACGCCGGCGCCCCCGACGCCACGGTTGACGGATCGCCTGACGGAGCCTCGGACTCAGGCACGGACTCAGGAACGGACTCAGGAACGGACTCCGGCACGGACTCAGGCACGGACTCCGGCACGGACTCAGGAACGGACTCAGGAACGGACTCAGGAACGGACTCAGGAACGGACTCAGGAACGGACTCAGGCACGGACTCAGGCGGGGACTCCGGCACGGACTCAGGCACGGACTCAGGCACGGACTCAGGCACGGACTCCGGCACGGACTCCGGCACAGACTCAGGAACGGATGGTGGCCCGCCGCCACCGCCGATGTGCGAAGGCCCCAAGCCCAAAGGTCCAGGCGGCGGATCGCAAACGTTCAACTACAAGGACGAGTATCGCCTCCCGCGCGACAAACAAATCTGCGACGTGATCAAGAAGATCCCGTACCTCGGTCCGATCCTCGCCGTCGGCAACGCGAGCAACAAGATCGGCTACGTGTACGGCGAGGCCGGTTCAAAGAAGGTCAAAGCGCTCGATAACTGCGGCACCGAAGAGACCGCCATCCTCAAGACGTCGGGTGCCGTCAACGTGTGCGCCTGGCAGGCGGCGCTCGAAGGCGGCCGTGACGTCAAGGACACGACGAACCGCTGCGTCGACTGCGTGGAAGGTGAGTGGGAATGCGGCGACACGAGCTGCATCACAGCTAAGTCGACGCAAAGTGCCAAGGCTGCGCTGACTCGAACGTTTTCGGAGAAGACCGGCCTGGGCGACATGATCCTGTGCCCGCGGGGCAACGCTGCTTGCGCGGAGCTGGCCAAGAAGCTGAACAAGAAGTTCGAGGTCTCGATCAAGGTCCCGATCACGCTCGCCGGCAAGACCAGCGACAGCCTCGAGAGCAAGATCCCCGGCATTGGTGAATGCGACACCTGTGACCAGTGCACGAAAAAGACCCAAGGTAGCTCGGGCTCGTTGTCGGGCCAGCTGCGGCTTGAGGGCAACTGGAACCTGTTCAAGCCCGGCGGCTGGTGGGACGACTGGTTTAAAGTCAGCGTCGCTATCGAGATCGGGATGCGCGCAGGCATCGGCTTCGGTCTCGATAACATCCAAAAGAGCGGTGATTGCGGAATGGAAAACTGCAAAACCGGATACGGCAGCATCACCGGCGGTGGGTTCGCAAGCGTCAAGGCGACGTTTGGCCGCTACCGCAAGACGTTTACCTGGAGCCTGGTGTGCAGCGGTCGTCTCCAGGTCAGCAACTGCAAGAGCTACAAGCCGTTCGACGGCAAGTGCAAATTCAACAACGGAAATGTGTTCCCATGAGCCGAGCTAAGCTTCTCTCCACTACGTTCGTCGCGATAGCGACCGGTGCGCTCTCCGTCGCGGCGTGCGAGTCGGCGGATTCCGAAACGGGTGGTGGCACCCAAGCACCCACGCCGCCCGGATCGCTGCCGAGCATGGGCTTTTTGCAGATCGGCGACGGCCCAAGCGAAGCCGTGATCGATACCTTCGCTCGCGACGAACGCAACGGCGCACTCATAATGAAACACCTCAGCCAGGGTCGCGATGAGCTATGGGTCGACGACGGCGGTAAGCGGACGAAGATCGCACCGGCCGGCCATTACCTGACGCCTCACGCCGTGGTCACCCAAGACTTCCGCGCGGCCTGCGTGACCGAGTTCAGCACGCGGCTGGCCGGTGATGGGCCGGTCGGCGAGGTGTACGAGCTGCGCCGCGACGTTGCTCCGGAGCTGGTTTGCTACGTGAATGCGCTCAAGTCCTCGAAGTGGCAGCGCGTGCTGATCGAGCGGGGCAGCGACGGCGAGAAGAACTACGCCCTGTGGGCTTTGATTGTGACGCCGGCCGCCTCGCCGGACGATCCGACCACGGGGCGTGCGCTCGAGGTGATGTACGTGCGGGATTCCTATTTTGATGCTGGCTGGATGAGCAACGCCGGCCGGCCGTCGAGTGACATCACCGTTGAGGCGACGCTCACGATGACCGCCGGCGGCGCGTTCCAAGTGGCCGGCAAGCAGGAGTTCCAAACGTACTTCGATGCGGCGATGTTCGCCGGTGCGTCGGTGCCGACATGCACTGAAGAGATGTGCGGACAGTTCTTCAATGGGCTGTTCATGCAAGAGTGCGAAGCGCAGTGCGGCTCCGGTCAGACGTGCAAGAGCAACTTCTGCTCCGACGAGGAGTGCACGCCGCTCACCGCCGCCGAGGCGTGCGCAACTGAGCCGGACGAAGCAAAACGCTGCGGCGAGGTCGTGGACGGTTGCGGTGGAACCGTCGACTGCGGCGGTTGCTCCGGGAACGAAACCTGCGGTGGCGGTGGGCTCCCGAGCTTCTGCGGGCAATACAAGATGGCCGAAGCTCGGCTGCGTCAGGCGTACGAGGACGTCGATGGCGAGCTGTGCGGCAAGTTCGACGATCTAGCCGGTGGGACGCTCGACCTTGGCACATCGTGCGCGAACGGCGGCGAGTGCACGAACAATCTGTGCGTTAAGAACTGATCCGCGCGCCGCGTCGAGGCCGTGCGACCGAATCGCGCGGATTGTTCGCGTGCGCGGTCGCATCTTTGAACATACTGCACCGATCCGCGCTGCGATCAGCCAAAAAGCCGGCAATTCGTGGTCACATTCGAACGCTTCACGAAACGATTGAATGTGACAGTGTGAAACTGTTTGCCATGTGAGAAATTAAGTTCTCTACTCAGCGCATGAAGACGATCGGGCAGCGAGCGTTCAACGCTCTGGGACTAATCAGCATAGCGGTAGCGGCAGCGAGCTGCAGCAGCGAGGACGATGATGCCGCAGGTGAGGGCAGCGTTTCGGTGCTCATCGAGCCTGAAGACGTGATTATCGACGGCCTGCAGCCGGGTGATTCCGGCGAGGCGATCCGCGACGGCTGGGCCGTGACCTTTGAAAAGTACGCCGTTGTGATCGGTGACTTCGACCTGACCTTCACGAACGATAAGTCGA
>JAUIKB010000146.1 GCA_030430975.1 Polyangia bacterium | reverse complement strand
AGCGCGCAACACGATCGGCGCCGCCTCGGTACCGCTCAGATCACTCGCACCGAACGGCCCGTACGTTCCAGGCAGGACTCGAATCTCGTCGCCCGGCTGCGCTTGCTCCAGCGCGTAGTCGATCGTCGCCCACGGACTCGATTCCGAATCGCCAGCACCGGAATCAGCACCGCCCGTTCCCACGTATTTAACGCGCGTCGGCGTGGGCAGCAGCGGTGCGCTCCGCGTGTTGATCGTCGCCGTCATCGGATTCGTGCCCGTGACGCCGTCGGGATCGGTCAGCGTGACCCGCACGTCGTACGCCTGACCGCGCTGCAGCTCGAACAGACTCGTCGCCAAGTTCTGATTGTCGTACCGAACGAAACCATGCGCCGGCTTGAAGTCAGCGTCGCCCGGTCCCTTCACCTCGATCGCCGCCGACTCGTTCCCGCTCGCGCCACTGAGCGTAACGATCACGCCTGCCGTCGTCTCGGATTCGTGGACATGAACGGTAGCGACCTCAGCCGCCGATGCGGAATCCGTCAGGCTGAATAGGCAACAAGCCATCGTGAGCGATGCGATCGGACGTCTCATGAACCCATACTGCCGCGCCGGGCGTTGAGTAGCTAGAGCTTGTTCTGCGTCAAAAAGCTGAACACGAGGTGGGCCACATCATCGCAACGTCGCCGTGTGCCCTCCGCAGCTCAGCGTCGACTGAGCGTCATCGATAGCGAGACGCGCCAGCTCGATCGCTAGCTAGCAAACGTTCGTGAATCGCCGGAGCACCTCGTCCATCGACGTAGATTCAATCGACCAAGAGAATCCGCGCGCCAGGCAGGCGAACTCGCCCTCCTTGTTCCGGAGGATGTAGTGATGGATCGTCTCCCAATAGTCAGCGCTAAACTGACGATGAGTCGCCATCCCGGCGCGGAGCTCAGCCTTCCAGCTGGAATGATGCACCTGGAAGAAACCGTACGTGTCGAGACCGCGACCGTAGAGCGCGTGCGCCTCAAAGACTTCGTCATTGAGTCCGCCAAATCGCGACTCGACGCAATGCTCGAACACGACTTTGCCCACGTTGGAGTCGTCCTTCGGCAAGTCGAACACGACAACAGTCGGCACGAAGTATCCGGTCAAAACTAAGTACCGAAATCCAGATGCGAGCGGCAACCCGTTAAGAACAACGGCATGCTCCTGGTGTCGGAGTTCGCCGAGCCTGCGTTCGAGCCACAGTCGACGCGCGTCAAGCTCCCGGTAACGCGCGAGCTCCTGGCACACGGCGAGCTCTGCCCGAATTTCTTGCAGTTCCGCGGCGAGGGACGATTCGTTTTGTTCCAACACGGGGCCGAGCGTAGCTCCCCAGCATGATCCCGCTATGCGTTCACGGCTCTTTCGTGCTCAAACCACACCGGATGGCAGTGCGTCAGCAGTCGATCGCTCACATCGCGATCGGCGGGGCCGTCTTCTTGACGACGTCGGCCGTGAACCTGCAGCTGCCGCTGTACGCGCGCTACGCGGCGACGGCTCACGTCGGTCAGGGTGCGATGACGCTGGCGCTGGCTGGGTATGGGTCGACGTTGATCGTGGTGCTGCTGGCATTGGGCGGAGTCTCGGATCGCCTCGGGCGGTTTCCCGTGCTGCTCACGGCAACGCTTTCGTCGCTCGCCGCAACGTTGATCGTATGGGCGTGGCCGACGCTCGGCGCCCTGGCTCTGGCGCGGCCGCTTCAGGGTCTAGGTGTGGGCCTGTCCCTAGCGGCGGGCACGGCGTGGCTATCCGAAGCGCTGGATACGGACGGGCCGCGACGCGCGGCGACGACCACGGCGATCGCGTCGACCGCGGGTTTCGGCGCGGGCGGCTTGCTGACAACGGCCGCGCTGCGCACGGACGCTACGCTGACGCCGTGGAGCTTTCCCGTCACGGCGATACTTCTCTCGCTTAGCGCCGCGGCACTCACACGCCTGGAGCGTCCGGAGCGAAATCTATCCGCCGGAATCGCACGACTCCCCACATTTCCGCCTGGTAGCTGGATCCCAGCGATCTCGATCGGCACGGCCTGGGGCGTGGCGGGAGTCGTGGTCGCCGTCTTGCCTCAGGCGCTGGCTCGTCTCGGTCTCGGCGCGTGGGACACCACCGCGTTGTCGCTCATGCTGCTGGCTGGCGGTCTGACTCAGGTCCACGCCCGCCGCGTCGACGGACTGCACTGCCTCCGCATCGCTGCCGTGTCGCTGCCGATCGGCACGCTGCTCGTCACCGCCGGCCTGCACCAAGGCTCGATCGCGCTGATTTGCGTCGGCACGTTCGTCTTGGGCACGGCGACCCACGGCTACGGATACGTGGGCGGCCTCTCAACGGTATCCCAGCGCGCGACGTTGACGACCCGGGCGCGCGCAGTCTCCGGCTACTTCTTTTGCGCGTACATCGGCTTCACCGTGCCCGCCGTGGCGGTGGGATACCTCTCCGACCGGTTTACGGGCGTCACCGCGTTCGGCTGGCTCAGCGCGGCGGTGCTGCTCGGCTCGGCGGTAGTGCTCAGCGCGGCGCGGCGCGACCGTTCTTGATCGACAGCTCAGTCGACCGAGCCTCGGTAGCCTACGTCACCGCGCCGGACCTCAAACTCACCGCAGCGGTACGTCTCCTGAGTCTGGATCGTCGACTCCATGGGCAGCGCAAAGTATTCGCTCTTCGAGCCGACGTTCAGGTACGCCTGTCGATGACGCTGGTGGCATTGCATGGTGCCGAACAAGCCGTTGCCGTAGGGGCTGTAGTCGGCGAACTGACAGCCGAAACAATTCCGGAAACGATAGCGACCGGCGAACTGTCGCTGAAGCGCCAGCAGCCCGTCCTCGAACAGATCGGCTTGCGCAACGAACCGCTGCCCATCGACGACGCACGCGAACTCGCACGTTTCCGAAAGGATACTTCCATTCGCCGCCGGCGCTCCAAGCGTCAGCGACAGCTCAAGATCCACGCTCATCGGACTTGACGCGACCGGTCCGACCAGCTCGACCGGCATCGTCCAGGTGAGCTCACAGTCGCACAGCGCATGGTCGCCATCGGAAGCGTCGGCGATCGGCGGGTTCAGCGTGAAGCGCGCGAGCTGCTCTTGCGAATAACGCTCGGGCCCGACAACGCAGAAATCATCGAAGCTCATGCCGCGGAACCGCACGCCGGCGAGTTCGAGGTCCAGACACTCGACGTCGGTGCCGTCAAACCGGTTAAGGATCGCGCACTCGATCGTCTCGCGAGCGTCGCGATAGGTCGCCGGATACCGCGCCATCACGCCTCGGCGCGCAGCGTCTCGCGCACCTGCATCAGCGCTTCACCCAGCAGATTCAGGCCGCGCCAACTGTTCCGGTCGAACGCACGCGCATCGTCAGCGCGCAGGCCGATGCCCCAGATCCGATCGACCGGGCTGGCTTCGACCAGCGTCTTGTCCCCAGTCGCCAGCAGCGCTGCGCACATCGCTGGGTTCTGGCGAAACTTCGCCATGTTCCCAAGCACCACAATGTTCAAGCGCGACTCTTCCCACGTCGCCTGATCGAACGGCGTCACCTTTCGGCCCAGGGCCTTGTGCTCACGCGGACTGTCCGTCTTCAAGATGCGCTTGAACGTCGCCTCATCCCCGAACAGCCGCGCCTTGGCGGCCATCATGAACTGCTCGGCGCAGCTGTACGTCACCTCGCCCACGACGAACGTCGAGGGCGTCCACTGTCCGAACACCGCTGGCGGCTTCCAGAACAGGACGAAATCGTCCGTTTCGACTACTTCTTCGCCGGTGAAGTCGCTCACTCTCACCGACCAACCATAGCCGAAACGGCGGCAGCGGAGGTAGCGCCGGCTCGACACCCAATACGTCCGGGGACACTCCGGTGGTGTGCAAGCAGGGCGAGACGGTCTGCGGCGCCGACTGCGTCGACACGCAGGTGTCGTGTTGGGGCGACCGCCCCGATGGCCGGATCGGAAACGGCAATAGCGTGGCCAGCACTAGCACGGCTCCGGTGACCGTCCCCAGCATCACGGACGCGGTCGCGGTGTTCGCCAGCGACCGGCACTGCGCTCAGCTGTCAGACGGTGCCGTATGGTGCTGGGGTCATACAGGCGACGGCAAGCTGGGAAACAACGCTACGTCGACTCAAACCTCGTCGGTGCAGGTGGTCATGCTGCCGCCGTAGCCAGCTTAGGCTCCGCACGCCCCCAAATACCACACAAGAACGCACGACGGCGTCTTTGCTTCACGCCCGTGCTACATCAAGTCCCAGGGCACGACCGATGCGGCGAATGCCATACACCACGCGATGGCCAGGCCGACGAACGCCACCATGCGCAGCGCAAAGAACCCATCGTATTTGAAGGCCTTGCGCGAGCCGGGAACCTCGATCAACCGATCGCCAACAAGCACGTTGCCACGCTTTTTCAACACGGCATAGACTTCCTTAAGGTCGTTGCGATTCGTGCGCACCAACGCGCCGGCAGCTTTCGGTGTCAGCTTGATGGGCAGCGCGTGTCCATCACGGCCCAACCTCACACCCGTGCCCTGTCCCAACACATCGAGCCGCACCGGGCCGCTCGCGCGACCGGCGACGACGTCCTCGTATGGAACCTCGACCGGACGCTTGCGCGGTGGATCGAATCCAGGGAGCAGACGCAGCACGCCGCCGTAGCCGCGACCACCGACGCCCAGCATCGCGGTGAACCCCATCACGCCGGCGCCGACCTGGCCCGCGCCGAACACGACGAACGCCGCCTGCCCTAGTCCGACGAACCCGATCGCTACCTGGCCCAGCACGAATACACCCCGCGCCGCCTGTCCGATCGCGATCACACCCCACGCCTCTTGCGCGATGGCGATGAATCCGAACTCGTTATTGTTGGTCGAGATGAGTTGCAACGCCGCGAGAGTACAGCGCCTGCGCGTCAGAAACCACGCCCGGCGACGTTTCGGTGTAACGTTAAGGCGCGATGTACCGGCAAGCCCAGCATCAGCATTATGGCAGTGGCGGACCCAGCATTTGCGGACGCTGCGGAGCCACAGCGCCCCAAGGCGATCCGCAGTGCATGTCCTGCGGCGCCAACCTGAGCGCGACGCGACGGACGGTGAACGCCGGATCCCGACCTTGGGTCCGCGTGACGGCCACGTTTCGCTGCCGGGCGTGCGCCTTCGACTCACCCTTCGACGGTGTTGAACTCGATTCCGGCATTAACTGCGCGCAGTGCGGGACATTTCAACGCATCAACACCAGCGGCTGGGGGCGGTGCCTGAGATTCGCCCACGACGTGGCCGACTTGGCGGGCCCCAACCCTGAGGGACACGCGCCGCACCACCTGCTGTGGATCGGCGACGACAACCCCTACGCTGAACTCGGACTGAGTCGGACCTCACTCGAGCAGGAGATCCCAGACGACAATCGCGACGGCGCGCTGCCCAAGTTCACCGTAGGCCCCGGGCAACCCGTCTGCACGCGCTGTGAGGTGCCGCTCAACGTCGAGGTACGCAACCGCCGCTCGCTGACCAGCTGTCCACAATGCGGCGTGCACACCGAGTACGCACTGGACCAGGGCGCACACGACGCCTACGGATCGCTTCTGGCGATTGTGGGCGCCGAACACGTCATCGGGCGACCCCGTGCGAACATGTCCACCCAGGCCGGCGCCGTAGCGATCGGCTGCCCACAGTGCGGCGCGCCCCTGCCCCCAACGCGCGTCGGCGTTGCCGAGTGCGGCCACTGCAGGGCGGCGTCGTACGTGCCTGCCCGCGCGCGACAACGAGAGAAGTCGCAGCTGGCCACACCGGAAGCATTCTTTCTGACCTTCAACGGGCCGTCGGCCAAGCGCGCCGAGCTGGAGCAACCAACCAAGCCCGTAGCGGATGCCAAGGCCAACGCGTCGGCCATCTTCAGCCGCGGCATCACCGCTCTGCCCGGCATCGAGCTCCCAAAAAAACGCGGCGGCCTGGATACCAAACAGCTCGCTTTCCTGCTCGGCTCGACCGCGATCGCACTGGCGATCGGCGGCGCCTTGTCGCTCGGAATGGCCAACGCCTTGGACCTCGGTTCGATTGCAGAGATGTTTAGGCCGACTCTGGAGTGAACCCGCGTTGGTCGGCCACCACGCCAACGTGGTAATACGTAGGGCCAGCATGGTGCGCAAGAGCCCTCAACAAGCGCGGTCGCGCTTCACCGTCAGCGCGATCTTAGAAGCAACCGAGCGACTCGTGTCGTCCGGACAGCGTCCCGGAACGCGCGCCATTGCTCGGCTCGCCGGCGTCAGCGTGGGTACGCTGTACCAGTACTTTCCGACT
Organism: Polyangia bacterium; assembly: GCA_030430975.1. Taxonomy (GTDB): domain Bacteria; phylum Myxococcota_A; class Polyangia; order Polyangiales; family Polyangiaceae; genus JAUIKB01. The sequence continues at coordinate 3,137 of JAUIKB010000146.1, read as the reverse complement.
GCGGAATCGATTCTCGGCGCCGTGGTCGATGACCGTCTGCAGCGGGACGAGCAGTCCATGGCTGAACTGCTCCAGAGCTCCGAGCTTCCCCTCGATGAATGGATACGCCACAGCATCGAACGGGTCGTGCCGCAGCAGCCGTGGGCTCGCGCGCTGTATCCCAAACTCGTCGATGTCCTCGGTTCGATCGGTCGGACCCGCGCGGTCCGCAACACCTTGGAACGGCTCGAACTGCTGCTGACGCGCGAACTCACGAGACGCTCCGACGAACTACGCGAAGGACTAGATCCCGCGGTAGCGGCTTCGGTGCTCATACACTCGGTGCGCGCCGCGTCTCTCGAACTCGGTCGCTCGCATCCGGAGCTGAGTCGTGAGGACGTCGTAACGGAGCTCTCTCAGCTTGCGGCCGGCTACCTGTCCGGCAACGGCCATACCTGAACAACCAGCAGTCGATCGCCAGAATTCGCGGCGCTTTCTTACGCCAAGATGCGAACAGACCGACCTCAAAGCCGGACTTAGAATGCTCTCATCATGAGATTCAACGCGGTCATTGCTGGCGGCGGCATCGGTGGTCTGAGCGCCGCGCTGCATCTAGCGCTCAACGGTCACGCGGTCACCGTCATCGAACGGGTCGAACGCCTGCAGCCAGTCGGAGCCGGTATCGTCCTGTCGCTCAACGCGATTGGTAATCTGCGCCCGCTCGGCATCCTTCCCGCTCTGATCGACCGCAGCGCTCGCATCGACGAAATGGTCATCTGCACCGCACAGGGTCGTGAGCTCTCGGGTTCCGCACCGAACGCGGTCCTGGATGGCGAACCGATCCAGGCGCTCGGCATCCACCGCGCCGCGCTCCACGAAGTGCTGCTAGACCGACTGCAAACGTTGGGCGTCACGCTCCAGCTCGGCGCGAAGTTTGAACGGTTTGAGGAGAGTGCCGATGGAGTGTCGGTTACCACCGTCGGGCCTGGGGCCATGCCTCCCTTGAGTTGTGACCTGCTCGTCGGAGCCGACGGATTGCACTCAGGCGTGCGCCATCAGATTCACGGCGCCGAAACGTCACGATTCGGTGGTTCGACCTGCTGGCGCGGCGTCGCGGACGCCGCCAAACCGGTGGGCAGCAGGCTCACGGAAATTTGGGGCAAGGGCTGCCGCTTCGGCATCGTGCCGTTGGCCGACGAACGGGTCTACTGGTTTGCCGTTCAGAACTGTCGCGCAGGCTACCGGCCAGAGCTCCCGTCCGAACACCTAGAGACTCTGTTCGCTGACTTCCCGACTCCCACGGTCGATCTGATTCGAGCGACCCCAGCCTCCGCCATTGTGCAACACGATCTCGTCGATCGAGTACCTCTACGCCACTGGGGTACGCGTCGCGTGACGCTGCTTGGGGACGCCGCCCACCCGATGACCCCGAACATGGGTCAGGGTGCGGCGCAGGCGATCGAAGACGCGGGCATGCTCGGCGTGCTGACAGCACCCAAGAACCAGCTTACGGCCCCTGATGTCGTGACCGCGTACGAGGCGCATCGCATCCCTCGCTCCACTCAGTTCGTGACTCAGAGCTTCCGTTTTGGCGCCATGGCTCAGCTAGAGAACCCCGTCGCGTCTGGGCTCCGCAATGTCGCCATGCGCGCCACACCCAACGCCGTGACGCAACGCGCACTGGACCGACTGCTCACTGAAGGTGTACCCGCAGCGTTCCGTCGAACAGGCCTAGCGAGCACTGCCGTCTAGATGCGCACCGCGCTCGAGGCAGCGCTCGTCAGCCAGGTCAATACACCAGACTCGAGCTGACCGTCATCGAGCATGCACCCCTTGCCTGGAAAGCCGACGTGACCCCCATCGTGTAGCCAGCGGACCTCCACGTTACGCGAGCGCTCCAACATCGGTTCGACGTCGCTCGCCAACACCATCGGGTCATGCCGCGTCCCAACGTACAGCGCTGGGACTTGAATCTCGTCGAGCTTCGGCCCCACGGCCATCTGCTTGTAGTAGTTGGCCGCCGTGCCGAAGCCGTGGCGCGGCGCCACGATTCGATCGTCCCACTCGACGATCGACTGGATCCGATCGGCCGCGTCCGCCGTCACTCCCACCTGAGCCGCAGCCGGCAGTGCGCGGTACATCTCCTTTAGCCCGCTCAGGACGTGGCGACGATACGGCGCCATGCGTTTCTGATCGAGCGACGCCGCAGAGCGCGCGAGATCCAGCGGTGAGCATACCGCCGCCACCGCGCGCAGCTTCGGATGCCCCTCGAGCGCGAAGCGCATCGCCACGTGCCCGCCCAGCGAGTAGCCGAGCAGGTACACGTCGTCGAACTCGTCGGAGAGTTCCCGGAACACCGCGTGCACTTCCGTCGTTAGACCAGCGTGATAAAAATCCGTGCCCGAGCGATCGGCACCGCGCAGGTTCAGGCGCAGGCTAGCCAATCCGCAGGCGCGCGCGGCTCGGGCGGCACGCCGCGTGTAGTGATTGTCCGCTTCGCCCCCCAAGCCGTGCACGACGATCACGAGTCCGCGCTGCGCTGGACGCTGGCTGAAGAGCCCCGTAACCGGCAAGGTCCCGACCCGGTCATCTTCGATCGTCGTCTCCCAGTCCGCGCCGGCCGGCGCCGCGAGCGGGCGCACGGCGTGCTCGACCACCGGCGCAATCGTGTAGTAGTGGCCCAGCGCCCGGCGAAACTGCGTCAACATCGCGCCGAACTATAGGGCGTAGGGCAAAAGTGGGGAGCCCCCGCATGAATTCGCTATCGTTTCGCCCCGTGACCGGACCCGCCCACCTACGGCAGCGATTCGCTCAGTTCGCCTCCCAGCGCGCCGGGCTGTGGGTCGCCCTGGCGCTGGGCAGCGCTACCGTCGCGGGGCGCGGTAGCACGGTGGGCGGGCACGAGATGCTGGCGGACGCACTGGCCACGAGCGTCGACGGCACCGTCGACGTCGACTCGATCGTACTGGCCAAGCGCGCATCTTGGCTGCACGACGCCGTGATCGGTCGTCAGGTCTTGTTCCTCGCCGCCGCCCACCCAGAAGCACCGAACGACGTGTATCGAGCGTTCCTATCCGAAACGCTCGACGGCAAACCGCTTCGTCTGGCGCGGCTGCGCAACCTGACGAAGACCCCGGTCGGCGACGATGTCGAACTGC
>JAUIKB010000145.1 GCA_030430975.1 Polyangia bacterium | reverse complement strand
CGCTCCGCCCCCGGCGCCGGTGGTTACGGCGCGATTCGTTACGCCGCGTGGACCGGAGTTTCAACGCCTGCATCTGATCTCGGAGCTGCCGCGGTGTCGGATAGCGCATCGAGGCGTTTTGCTCGACCTGGGAGCGGCGAGTGACACCTTTCAACGAGCCTTTCGCCTGCCCCCGTTTACGGACACCAAACGGGTCGAGGGCGCCGGCGCGGACGCGGTGGCGGTCTTTGATCGTCGGATCGGGTTTAGCTACTGGCTTGACGAAGCCGTTGACGCGGCTCGGGTTGGCCTACGCATCAAAGGCAAAGCAGCAACCCGTATCACTGCGTTTTTAGACAGGAAATACGCCGGGTCCGTCAAGCTGAAGAGTGACGGGTTCGCGACGGTTCAGCTCAGGTCTCCCGGACGTGATTTGAAGCCTGGCCGGCGTGAGGTTTCATTCAAGTTTCGAGGTAGAAAACCGGGCGCCGACGAACCGTTCGCGGAGATCGACTGGATTCGAGTCGGAGCGGACGATGGCGCGAGTGTCGAGTTCTCGGCGCCGACGCTTCGCAGCATCGTCAAAGACGTGGCGCTCAACAAGATACCACACCGCGCGATCGCTCTTCCGGCGCCAGCATCAGTGGCATGCCCAGTGTGGGTTGCTCCGGATGCACGACTTGTCGTGGATGTGGGCTTTTGGGGCAAGGGCAAAGGCGCCGTCGAGCTGCGAGCGAAGAAGCCTGACTCTGAACAAGCGGTTCTAAAGCGGATTCCCGTCGAGGGTGGTGCTAAAGCCACATGGCAACATATCGAGATCGATTTGAAGGAGTATCGCGGGGATGTCGTGGACATCACGCTAGCGGCCGTCGAGGGGAGCGCGGGTGGACGCGTTGTTTTCGGTACACCACGTATCGAACGCGACGCGGGCCCGGCCGAGACTCCGCGGGCCAAGACGGTTATCCTGGTCGTGATGGCGGGAACCGAGCGTTCGCGCATTCCCCCGTGGGGCCCGATCGGCGGCCGCGATGCACTCGGAGACCTAGTGCGACGCGCCACCGCGTTTAGTAGGTATCGCGCGCCGACGACCGTGCCCGGGTCGGTCGTCGCTACGCTGCTGACGGGTCGCTCGCCCCGCATGCATACCGTCGAGGACCCAGGCGCGCGACTTCCCACCTCGATACGCACCGTAGCCGAGATGCTGAAAGAGGCGGCCGGCCGCACGGCGATGTTTACGAACGTGCCCGTGAGCTTCGCGCCGTTCGGATTCGACAAGGGCTGGGACGTGTTCGAGAGCTACTCACCTGTCCGCGACCTGCCGGCCACCGAGCCTCTGCTGCGCGCTACGGACTGGCTCGTCGAGCAGCTTGAGAAGAACCCCGACGCACCCCGCCTAGTCGTGGTGCACGCGAGCGGCGGGCATCCGCCCTGGGACCTGAACCAAGAAGAAGTCACGAAGCTGCCGCCAGACGAGTACGGAGGTCCGGTTCAAGTTCGTCGTGGCGGGATCATTCTGGGCAACATCCGAAGGTATCGGAATCGCAAGCGCCGCGTGTTGCAAGAGGAAGACTGGCAGCGGCTAAGCGCGATACAAGAGCAAGTGCTGTTGAAGTTCGACGAGGCGTTAGCGAGCCTGTTCAAGAAGCTGGAGGAAGCCGAGGCCTGGGACGACACGCTGCTGATCTTGACCGGAGACGCGCCGCAGGGAAACCCCCCGGAAGTACCGTTTGGGAAGGCGCCCTCGTTGCGCGAGGACCGACTGGTGACACCATTGCTTGTCAAGTTCCCGCAGAGGAAATGGGGAGGCGAGCAGTCGGCGCTGCCGGTGATGTCTGTAGATGTGACCCGTACGATTCTGACGGCGCTAAACATCGCGCCGAACGAGCGGCTCCCCGGCTACGATCTGGCCGCGTTCGCGGGCGGCCTCGAGCCGATCGGCGGACGTCCGAGCGTTGCCACGCTGGGCGATCGATTCTCGGCTTCGTGGGGAGCGTGGCTTCTGCAAGGCCGCCATGGCGATGCACCGCGGTTATGTCAAATATCGATCGACCCGAGCTGTCTGGGCGATTCACTTGCCGAGCACCCCCTGGTGGGTCGCTACCTGTGGCGGGCAACGTACGACTACGAGAGCCGCCCGTATGAAGCGGACCGCAAGGAGCCGAAGCGAGAACCCGTGAAGCTAGACGCTGACACAGCCGCTGCCCTTACGGTTTGGGGTTACTAGGGGTCTTCGACTTGGCGGGGCGCTCGATGTAGATCGGGTTAGTGAACGCGAAGGGCAGCGTGTAGTCGCGCGCGACGTTGGGCAAGCCCTTGGCCCCGGCTACGGTCACGATGATGAAGGTTGAGGTGACCGGCAGCGGCACGCGGAGTGTCTTGCTGAACCGCGCCACCGATCGAGACCTGCGCAGGCGGATTGTGTGGGCTGGTTTCAGTCGAGGACCGACGAGGACTCTGAGCGTTTCGGTGTCGATCCACGGCGCGGCCTCGACCGTCGGCTTGAGATCGACCGAACGAGCTGAAGTGGCGACGGTGCCGCCGGGGCCGGTACCGTCGACGCTCGCGCGAATCATCGGACCGGAGGTTACGACCGACCTGCCGGCACGAATGGCGGAGATGATCGCCTTTGGATCGGCTCGCACGTCGTGCTCATCGCGCTTTGCTTGTCCATAGTGGACCATGGTGCGCGGCAGACCCGGGTCGATGAACGCGAGGTTGTGCGAGTCGCTGCTGCCGGTTGCGGAGTAGCGCTTTCCGGTGCCCAACAGGTGGGCGAAATCGAGCAGGACACGTTTGACCTTCTTGAGGTCGCGGGCGTCGAGTCCGTTGTAGACCTCGATCGTGTCGTAGTTCGGATTGTAGCCGGTTCGCGACATCGCGGCTGTGTTGTCGTCGATCCCGAAGTACGAGAAGTAGCTGATCGCAGGGGACCAACGCGGATGGTTCACCTGGAGGATGCCGGTCGGGGACGCCTTGCGAGCGCTAGCGAACAGCTCGTCGACGGTTACCGAGCGCGACTTCACTCGATCGCCTGGCAACAGTGGGAAGACATTGAAGTGTCCAAAGCGATTTCCCAGAGTCGAAACCTCCGAACCGATCATCGTCTGAATGCGGCTGGTCAGGGCTCCGGCGCGCGTCATCCAGTCGACGGTCGGTGCGAGGTCCGTGACGACGTAATGGTCGGTAGCTACCGCGAACTCGACGCCTTCGGCCGCGATCGAGACGACCCGAGTCGGGAGTGAGATGTCAGCGTCGACGCTCGGCACTTGGTGAAGGTGCAGATCGGCGGCGATCCAGCCTGGCGTTTTCAGTACCCGAGGCAGGCGCACGTCGAGTCGCTGCGTCTTGCCGGCGGTCACGCGCAGCCTTGCCGAATGAGCGGCGCGTTCGATGCCAGCGGTAAAGAGCAGCTTGTAGACGCCAGGGCGAAGGTCGCGCTTCAGACGGCCGTTGCCGGTCCACATGAACCGATCGGTACCGCTCAGCCCACCGTTGTCGTCGAAGAGGGCGCGCTTGGACGCCGCAAGGTCGATGCGAACTTTAGCAGCCAGCGGCGCACCATTTTCGTCAACGATATTTGCGGCTATGTAGCCGACGTCCTTGGGCGGCGTAGGAGGAGCGATAGGCAGCGGTTCAAACGACAGTTCGCGCGCGACCGTCCGTGGTTCTCCGCGCTTGACGATGCCTTTGAAGTGCTGGGCCGTTATCGCGCCCTGGAAGCCGCGAAACCGGGCGGTGTAGCGAAGCTGCATGTGTTTCCGGTCGACTCTTCGCAGCAGCAAGTCGCCGCCGGCGCCGCGCCGGCCGACCCACTTCGCCGGTCCGGAGTACTTCATGCGCGGCCGGCGGAAGGCATCCGTGTAGTACTGCACGTTGCCCCACTTGAACTGGTCACCGAATGCGACTGGGCCTTTAGGGTCGCCTTCGACGCAGGTGAGCGTAGTGTGAATCTCGAGCGTCTTGCCCGATGGCTTTAGCCGGAACCGTGTTGTTGCGGTGTAAGAGGCGCCTGCTGACTTGAATGCGCCAACAGTAACGATTGCATTCTGTTCTGTTCTGACGCTCGTAACCTTGATGGGTCGCGTCGACTTACCTTGGATGATCGAGGGTACGAATTGCCAAATCGCGTCGACGTTGGTGGTCACCCCGAGCTGATCGATGCTGGGAAGGATTGCTCGATTGCGCCAGAATTCCGTTAGCCAGCCGTCGGACTTGCGAACGACGGCCGTGACCTCTGCGTTTTCGAGTTTCAGATCCCCGGCAGTGGCGAACACACGATAGCGGCTGCCGAGGTCGCTTCTATTCAGAGTGGCGGGTTGAACCCACCCGACGGTCTGCGCGCCGGCCGTGGTCAGCGCTAACACCATCCCGATCCCGGTGGCGGCGGCCAAGCGTTTCATCGAGCAGCTTTACAGCATCGAAAGCCGGTCTGAGGACCCGCGTAGATCTCGCTGTGGCTGCTGGTCGCGGCGCGACACCGGCTGCGTCCGGTGAGCCACCAGCCACCGCGCAGAATCGAGCGATGGGGTCGGGTGCCTGAGGGGCGCGTCGTCCATTCATCCACGTTGCCGACAAGATTGAATACGCCGAAGGGGCTTTCGCATCGGTCGAGGCTTTCGGTGGGAACCCGTTGGTCCACCAGCTTTCCGCGCCGCGTGAACAGAGAGCCGCGGTCGTGATTGCATCGGGCGCCGTCCCTCTTGTAGCCGTAAGGGTACGGCAGGGCTTGTTCGCCTTCGCACGCAAACTCCCATTCTGCTTCATGACAGAGGCGCTTGCCCATGCGACCACACATGGTCTGCGCTTCCGTCCACGATACGTGGACGAGCGGTAATGTGTAGCCCTTGGGCGTGAACTCGTAGCGATCGATGCAGTAGCGCATGGATCGCGGTTTGCCCTGGCAGACGCTGGGCTCCGCGAACTCTCCGCATGCGCGCTTGGGCCGTCCGGGTTCGTCTACCCAGCCCTTACATGTCTGGATGGCGGTCGGGCAGCGGTTTCCGTCTACGAGCTGCATATCCACGGGGCAGGCGGCGCCAGCGCTTTCGTAGCCCGGTGGCGGACCCACGTCGGGGAGCTTCCCAGCCGGGTTTTTGAACGATCGGAAACCCGGCGGGTCCGCCGGTATAGAAGTGTCGCCGTCCGAGGAAGAGTGCTGTCCCGTTGCGGTTTGACCGGACTCGTGGCGTTGGGCTGACGGCGCTTCTGGCTTGGCGCTCGGGCTTGACGGGAGGGCTGGCTCAACCGGCGACGCGTCCTGGGCGGTCGGTTTGGCGCAGCAACGGAACCCGGTAGTGAAGTCGTAGTACTCCGGGCCGTGCGCGGACGTCACATAGCTGCACCCGTCGCCGTTCTCTTTCGCGTCGAGGTAGTGTCCGCCCATCAGCAGCGGCCGTTCGCCGCGAGTCCACTCGAGCAGGTTGCCGACCATGTCCATCGCGCCGTCGGGCGTTCGACACTCCGGGAAGGCGCCGGCGGGCGCGAGGGTGCCCCCGATGCGATTGATCCGCGGATCGTTGAGCCAAAACGAGTCAACTTTGCGGACGCCGTTGTGTAGCAGCATCGTAGGGTGTCCGCGTTGGTCGGTGTTGCAGGCGTTTCGCTTCTCGATATTCCCGTAGGGATACGTTCGCTTCGGGTGGTGGGCGCCGCGGCAAGCGTCTACCCACTGAGCCGTTGTGCACAGTCGCTTGCCTGCGCGCTTGCACGCGGCGTCCGACTGCTCCATCGAAATGTGTGCCTGGGGGATCGAGCCCTGGACAGACTGCGCGATGACCTTCTTCGCGCGAAGGTAGCGATACGGTGAGTGGGGCGTGCCCTGCTCATCAACGAGGGAGGCTTCGAACCGGTCGATGCAGAACTTGTTGGCGATGAGCGTCATGGATTCTGGGCACGTGAGTGCCGAGCGAGCCGGTCGCTCTTCGCTGATCGGCTCTCCGGAAATGGATGTGGGGGCCGAGCACGCCAGCCCCATCACGCCAACGAGTAACAGGTAAGATCTCGGGTTTGCACCGCGGCCGACAAGCACAGGTCATCTTGACGTCGTGTGGGCGAGTTGGCCCAGAATCCGCCTCAAACGCCGCGCTGGCCGTCCCACTTAGCGATGTGCAGTCGCGTTGAGTGTCGAAAGCCGGCGGAGTCGGCGATCGCCTCAACGATCGGCAATCGACGGTTCAGCTCCCCGCGCGTTTGGGCCTGGGGCATGAGCAGTACGCGGCTGCGGGGCCAACCGAGCGACGCGACCAGTTGCTCGGCCTCTTGCGCGCACCGTCCATTCTCGATCACGAGCTTTAGCCAGGCCCGGCCGGTTCCGCGCAGCTTGGCCAGTGGTTCGTCGCGTATGCGCCGGTGCGCGGGCTCGGACGAGTTGCTGAGCTTCGGCGAGACATTCCACTGGTCGACGCAGGCGATGAGCTCATCGGAGGGAGCGAGGGTTCCGTTGGTCTCGACTTCGACAAAGGTCCCAGGCAGCAGCTGCAGCAGGTTGAGTAGTTCAGTCTGCTGTAGCAACGGCTCGCCGCCCGTGACGACGATCCGGTCGGTGCGAGGCAAGCGACCGAGGATTTCCGACACTGAAAGCTCGGTCACCTCGGTGTTGTAGTCGTAATTCTTGAAGTCCCAGCTGTACTTCGTGTCGCAGTAGCTACAGCGTAGGTTGCACACCGCAAGACGCAGGAACGCACAGGGCTCGCCGGCGCTCGCCCCTTCGCCCTGAACGCTCTCGAAGATCTCCGAGACCTTTAGTGTGGCTGTCACTGGTTCCATGGGTCGCGTCGGCGTCGCTATAGCACCATGTCTGCAGCCTGTGGTAAGCGGCAACATGGCTCTAGAAAAACGTTCAGGGCGCGCGCTGAACTTGGTTCGTCCCGTCGAAATCACGCCCGGCTTTCACCGACTGTCCGAAGGCTCGGCGTTGTACAAGGCCGGTGGCACCGTGGTGCTTGCGACCGCTTCGGTCGACCAGAACGTCCCGGACTTCTTGAAGGGTCAAAATCGCGGTTGGCTGACAGCGGAGTACCAGATGCATCCGCGTTGCAATCCGCGAAGACGCGAACGACGCGACGGTCGTGAGCGCAACCTGAGCGGTCGGGCGCGCGAGATCCAGCGTCTGATAGGACGCGGCCTGCGTGCCGCAGTGGATCTGGAGCGGCTGGGCGAACGGACGATCGCGATCGATTGCGACATCCTTGAGGCGGATGGCGGAACACGCACTGCGTCGGTGACAGCCGGCTTCATAGCGCTAGCGCTGGCGCTAGAGTACCTTCGAAAAACTCGATGCCCGGGTCATTCGGGATCAGGTTGCAGCGGTCAGCGTTGGCCACGTGGATGGCCAGTACGCTCTCGATCTTTGCTACGCCGAGGACAGCACGGCACGCGTCGACCTCAACGTCATCGCCACAAGCGGCGGGGACATCGTTGAAGTCCAGGGCACAGCCGAAGGCGCGGCGGTGCCCCGGTCGGATGTGGACTCGATGATCGATCTCGCGCTTGAGGGCGTCAAGGAGCGCTGTGCCATTCAACGGAGCGCGCTCGACGCGGCGGGCGTGGACCTGGACGCGCTACTGATTCGGTAGCTTCCAGCCGATCGTAAGAGTCACGAATTGGGTGCGATCGGCGGCACGGTGCGCCGCGTCACCGGCTCGCGCCTTGCCCCTTCCAGCTCGAGGCTTCGGGTCAGCAGCAGCACATAGGTCAGGTAGCGCACCATGTCGGGCTTGCCGCATGCGGTCTCGAGCGTTGCGCGCGGCATCGAAGCCGATTTCATGAGGTCGACGACCTCGGTTTCCTCGCTATTGAATTCGAACAGTTCCAGGTCGGCTTCTGGGTGAATGGCGACAGGACGCGAACCGAGCCGATCGAGTACGCTCTGCATGCGCTGATCGACGCCCTGTTCTCGGACGCCGCTGAGCAGCAGCGCGAGCGGGTGCAGACTCGCACGGGTCGCGCCCCACACGACTCGCAGCAGGTCGACCTTTGGGAAGAACGCGTACGTGGCTGTTTCAGGGAGTCGGAACAGCTGGCCGATGCGCTGCAGCAACTGCTCATTGCGAGCATCGACGAGGTCTTCGAGTTCACACGCCCCGGAGTCGAGGAGGTGTTGTTCGAGGGGAGCTTCCAAGCTGTCGCTCGGCAGCTCGCCATCCATCACGAAACCGAGCAGTACCATCAGAGCGGAGAGCGGCGCCACGTTCGGGACGCAGCTGGCCTTCGCCGGCACTCCCTGATCGAACACGATGGCGTTGTCGGGCTGCGTACTGTCTTCGGTGCTCAGGGTCAGCGTTCCGGTGAGCCGTCGGTCGAGCATGTACACGACCAAGTGCGCTAGCGGGGTCTTGTGGAGAGACCCGGAGGCGGCTGGTTCCAGTCCCTGACCCGCTGCCGGATACTGGGAGATCCGCTTGTCCGGCTCGTTCGAGAGGGACATTGAACTGGACAGTGGCCGACCGGGCGGCGGCGTCCGCTGCGGGTCGCTTTTGCGGATTCGCACGCGACCGGACGACGGCGGCTCGGAGTCAGAGGGCTCGCTAGTACCGCGTTCGCGAATCGGCACGCCGGCGCTCAGCGCGCGCGCGCTTTCGAGAACGTGTGGAGGCGGAATGCTGCCGTCCCGAGGCCGCCCCGGCGCGACCGTGCTGGCTCTGCGTGCGGGTTCGGGGGGGCAATCGTCCGCCGCGTTGGTGCGAGCGGCGCGGGGCGGCACCGTTGGCGCAGGCGGTCCAGGTGGCCTCGTTGAGGATGATTGGGCAGGGGGAGTTGACGAGGCGCGCTGTTGATGGAGCGCGTCGCGTACAGCCACGAGTTCCGCGCCCGGTTCGGCTACGACCGAGGCAACCGTCCTGAGGGCGTCTGTTCGAAGGTCGATGTCTGCGGGGCGGGCGATGGGCCCACCGTGAGCGCCGACAACGACGCGCACCTTTGGCTGCAGGTAGTGCGCAGGATGATCCGGCGTGGAGACGACGACCCCGCGCTCACCGGTATTCAACTCGATGCAAGTGCCCGTCGGAAACAGTCCGACCGCGCCGATCAGGAGGTCGACGACCAACGTCTCTTCTTCAGTGCGGGCTTCGTCGCGCAACGTCTTGATCGCTTCGTCCGGAGTGCCGAACCGATCCGCTGCGGGATCGGGCCGAAGTAGCTCTTCAAACCGATGCGCGGTGGCGATGATCACAGCGGCTGACGTGACGCGACGGGCGCCTCCGTAGGGCGTACCGATCAGGTGCCGTTGAGCCTGACGTTGCGATTCGTACGCCAGCACCGTGCGCGGCACCGACGCCGCCCTTAGCCCCGACAGCGCAGTCATGCACATCGCCGTCGCAGCGGGCATCCGGCTGAGATCGGCGTCGGTGACCAGCATCGGGCCTTCTCGGTTTGCCAGCAGCACCGGTTCGCCGGTTTCGAACAGCAGCGCCGCCATGGCGATCCTCGACAGTAGCGCGGGCTCCAGCGTT
>JAUIKB010000144.1 GCA_030430975.1 Polyangia bacterium | reverse complement strand
ACCGGATGGATGCCCCGCTCGTCCGCAACGTCGCCGAAACTTTTTCCCTGCAGCGACGGATCCGGCGCGCTGACGACCGTCGAGTCGTGGAAGTCCCTGTGCCACACCCGCGGCGACCAGCGCTTTTCGTAGTCCTTCCGGAAACGACGGCGATACCCGATGTCCTTTAGCAGCGCATTGCGTTCGAGCTCGTCCGCCAGGTGCAGCGCCGCCTCGCCGGCGCCAAACTCCTCGAACACGACCAGGTCCATGCCGTCGGCGTAGACCTCGAACGGCATCGGCACCGACTGCCACTTGAGATCGGCATTGAAGACACTGTTGAGTTTCCCGGTCGCCGCGGTCACCGCGTCGGACAGCCATGGATCCGCCTTCGTATCCGCCACCGTGATCAGCGTCGTCTTCAGCGGCTTACGTCCGAAGATGCCCATGCTCTCGGCCATGAACAGCAGCACGTTGACTTTAGTCGTGATGTTCGGAGCGCTCTGCAAGATCCGGTCACGTCGACGCAAGATCTTGTGCAGCCGTCGATACTCACCCCAGGTGGCGTAAGTCGACGGCAGACGGCTGGATCGGTAGCGCTTGCCACCGATCTTGTCCCACGGGTTCGTCATCGATGACATCCCCAGCAAGCCTGTGTCGAGAGCGTCTTCGAGAATGCGCTCCATCTTAGCCATCTCGTGCTGCGTCGGGCGCTCGTCGGTATCGACGGCCCGTTTCAGCCCCATGACCGATACGCGTAAGTCGGAATGTCCGAGAAACGCGGCTACGTTTGGACCGAGCGGCCTGTCTTCGAGCCCGGCGATGTACTGCGCTGGCGTGGACCAGCTCTTGTGCTCTTCGAGCGCGGAGAGCACATGCTCCTGCGGAAGCGCTTCGACGCGGGAGAAGATGTCGGCGCAATCGACGGGCGACGACAAGATCGTCGAAAGCGAGCATGACCCCATACACACGGTCGTGACGCCATGTCGCACCGACTCGGTCAAACCCGGTGCGCCCAAAATTTCTGCGTCATAATGGGTATGCGTATCGAGAAAACCCGGCATGACCCAGTGCCCCATCGCATCGACGATGCGATCGACGGCGGGCGCTTCTGCGCCCGGTGCAAGCCGTGCCGTCACGTGTCCGTCCTCGATCAGCAGGTCGCCGTCCTCCCCCGGGCTGCCGGTGCCATCGAAGACGAGCCCGCCTCGAATCAACGTCTTGGCCATACCGACTCGGTACCACAAAGATAGCGAGCGGTCGCTATCTTTAATACGATTGAGCCGAGGGCAGCGCGCGTGATGCCTAAACTCAATACTTTTCCAGCACTTAGCTCTCTCGCGCCGCGACGCACCACACCTGTCGTGCGCTGAGTGAAGGCTCGAGAGCCTTGCGTGCGCCTAGGCTGCGGCGACAGAGGTGACGGCCCCATTCACCGAACTATATCCACCCTGTAACTCATCGCGACCCCACACCCATGGGTTGACGATGCGTCAGGCGTCCGCGCAGCATCTCAGCGCGCGTTGTGCAAGTTCGTTCACGGGAAGCACGTGGCCTCAAACGAACCGACTATCTCGTGACCCGCGATCGCTGCTGCGCACCGCGACGCGCCGCGTTCGGTTCGAACACTAGCCATCGGCTCGGAGCGCCAGCCTTCGCTCGGAGCGCCGCCTTCGCTCGGAGCGCCGTCTTCGCTCGGGAAGCAACAGGGCCCCCAACGCGTCCTATCGGTTTCTCCCTTTTGTGTTGGTTGCGCGCGCTGATGGAACGTCGGGGTTGCGCGTCGCATTTCGATGCGTATACTCCGCCGCGAGGTTCCCTCATGTTCGCGCCCAACCGCACCCTCGTTCGCTCGCTCGCCGCTCATGAAGCCGCGCGCACGGCGGGCGGCTTGCGTTCGCCGAACGTTGGAGGACGCATCGCCGCGCCCACGCATGCCTCGCCAAGCTACGCGCAGCTGTGCGTGTGGCCCGTGTCGCTGTAATCGCGCTGCTATTCTGCGCGCGCGGTGGGGCTGTTCCGTCGGCCGTCGACCGAGTCGCGCGGATGCGCTGGCTGCCCGCAACAGCGAGGCAGACCTAGACGCTCGCATTGCAGCCGAATTCCAGGCATTCACGCTTCATCTCGACAGCGCTCCCCTAGGGTTGAGCGCTCACTTCTGCTTACTCGGTTCGACGCAGGGACCGACCACGAGCAGCACATAATCCCCTGCGCTGGGCCGCATCCGGTCCCGCGCCTACGCCGCCCCACATCGTACGGCCGCGCCCCTCCTCACCGTTGACCGTGGAGGAGGCGCGCGTCGTTCGCGTGCGGCGGCACGGAGGTCATGATCATGACCCGCACACCAGACGTACGCCTTCAATCCACGACCCAACTCCGCAATCTCGGCATCATCGCGCATGTGGACGCGGGGAAAACCACGCTCACCGAACGGATTCTTTTCTATACGGGTTCAATCCATCGCACCGGCGAAGTCCATGACGGCAATACCGTCACCGACTTCGATCCCAGCGAGCAAAACCACGGCATCACGATCAACGCCGCGTGCGTCAGCTGCGACTGGCGCGATCACCGCATTCAGTTGATCGATACGCCGGGACACGTTGACTTCACCCTAGAGGTCGAGCGTAGCCTGCGCGTACTCGACGGCGCGGTTGTGGTGCTTGACGCCGTCGCTGGCGTCGAGCCACAGACCGAAACCGTGTGGCGTCAGGCCGACCGGTACGGCGTGCCCCGCATCGTATTCGTCAACAAGCTGGACCGCGCTGGAGCGGATTTCGAAGGCGCTCGACGCGCCGTAGAAGCCCGCTTCGACGTGTTCACGGCGGTCGTCGTGGCGCCGATCGAGGGCGACGCGACGTCGCTTCTGGACGTCGCTGGCGGGAAGCTCCTCACGTGGAGCGCCCCCGGCGAGTTCGCGATTCGCGCCGTTCCCGAAACGCTTCGGACAGAAGCCGCTCGGCGTCGCTCTGAACTCGTCGAGCTGTGTACGGATCTGGACGACCCGTCGTCTCGGCTGCGGGACGCTCACGCTGGCGAGCCGCACTGGACGTTGGATGACGCGGAGCTGTTAGCCGGCCTGCGCCGCCTGACGTTGGCGGGATTCGTCGTGCCGGTTCTGGGCGGCAGCGCCTACAAACATCTGGGCATCGAACCGCTCTTGGACGCGGTCGTCGCGTACCTGCCGGATCCCGGTGAGCGCGGCGCCGTGTGCGCGGCGGACGGCGCGGAGCGTTTGCCGCAGGCGGACGAGCCAATGTCGGCGCTGTGCTTCAAGATCGTTCACGATTCGTTCGGACGTCACGCCTACGTGCGCGTCTATTCCGGTACCTTGAGCAAAGGCGACAGCGTCTGGCTCAGCGGTCGGCAGAAGCGCGCGCGCGTCGGGCGCCTGCTGCGAGTATTTGCGGGACGACACGAAAGTGTCGACGTGCTGGCAGCAGGAGAGATCGGCGCGGTCGTCGGCCTCGACGTGGCGGCGGGCGAAACCCTCGCGGATCCCGACTCCAGGATCGCGTTCGAGTCCGTAACCGTTCCGCCGCCGGTGGTTCGCCTCAGTCTCGAACCTGTCCGGCGAGAGGATCACGAACGGCTCGG
The DNA here is from genome assembly GCA_030430975.1 of Polyangia bacterium. Lineage (GTDB taxonomy): Bacteria > Myxococcota_A > Polyangia > Polyangiales > Polyangiaceae > JAUIKB01. The sequence goes on along the minus strand of JAUIKB010000144.1, from coordinate 5,863 downwards.
CGTTGCGCTCGGCAAGTTGACGAGCGCCGATCCATCGCTGCGGCTCGAGAGCGACGACGAGACCGGCCTGCCGGTCTTGGCGGGGCTCGGCGAGCTGCACCTGGCGATCGCCATCGAACGGCTCGAGCGCGACCATCGCGTCCGCGTGAAGGCCGGGCGTCCAACGGTGGCATATCGCGAAGCGCTAACGTCAACGGTCGAACACGCATTCAAGTTGTCGAAGCAAACCGGCGGACCTGGGCAATACGCTCACGTCGTCCTGCGCATCGCTCCTGGTAGCGAAGGCTCCGGCCTCGTCTTCGAGGACGCGCTGCGCGGAAACGACATCCCTCGTCAGTTCGTTTCGGCAATCCGTGCCGGCGTCGCGTCGGCGATGGAGCGAGGCGTCTTACGCGGCTCACCGATCGTCGATGCGTGCGTGACGTTGCTCGGCGGTTCGGCTCACTCGAATGACTCAAACGAGCAGGCGTTCCACACGGCTGCTGCGCGAGCGTTTCGAGAAGCGGCCGCGCTGGCGGATCCGGTCGTGCTCGAACCCGTCATGCGGGTTCAAGTCACCGTCGGTCCGGACAGCGTTGGCACCGTCGTCGGCGGACTCGGCTCCCGTCGAGGTCAGATCGAGCAAGTGGATCCGAGCGGCACGGTCGTCGCACGAGTTCCACTGGCTGAACTGTTCGGCTACGCCGGCGACCTACGGTCACAGACCAAGGGTCGCGGCGAGTTCACGATGGGACTCGCCGGATATGAGGCGGTTCCGGCGTCCGTCGGGTCAGCACTCAGCCGAGCGTCCGCGTAGAGCGGTCACACCAAACAAAAAAAGAGACGGCCCGCAGTGTTCCGCGCTGCGGGCCGTCGCAATTTGGCTCACCGTCGCGAGCATCGCCGCGCCTGTCGTCCAGCCTCAAGCGAGCTCGGCGGCTATGACCGCCTGCCCCAGACTGATGCCGCCATCGTTGGGTGGCACGTGCTGATGGGTCAGGACGCGGAACCCACGCTCGCGCAGAGCATCGACGGTCCTGCGCAGCAGCAAGACGTTCTGAAACACGCCGCCGGACAGCGCAACCGTATCGAGACCGCTGCGCTGCCTGATCGCCTCGCATGTCTGAGCCGTGCCTTCGGCAAGCGTGTTGTGAAACCGAGCGCCGATGCGCGCGAGCGGCACGCCACGCGCCGCGTCGGACAGGACCTCCCGGACGATCGCCGCGCTGGACCAGATCAGCACAGCGCCATCGCTCAGCTCGGTCGGGTACGAGTCGCGATGATCCCGCTCCGACAGTTGCTCCAGTTCGATCGCGGCCTGACCCTCGTAGTCGATATCGTCTCGGACTCCGAGCAACGACGCGACGGCGTCGAACAGGCGCCCGACGCTAGAAGTCAGGGGAGCGTTCACGCCGCGTTGTGCCAAAGCGACGACCTTCGCCCATCGAGCCCCGTGGCGCCCAGCGACCGTCGGCTCGACGTCTGCCTGCAGGTTGCTCCAGTGCGCGGCGGCCATGCGCCACGGCTGACGGATCGCCGCCGCTCCGCCCGGCATCGGCACCGGCGCCAGATGGCCCGCCCGTACAAACCCGTGCGCATCAGCGACCAAAAACTCCCCACCCCACAGCGTGCCGTCGGGGCCGTAACCGAGTCCGTCGAACGCGACGCCGATCGCCGGACCCAGCTCGCCGTTGTCGACCAGGCAGGACACGACGTGGGCGTGGTGATGTTGCACGGCCACCGTCGGCAAACCGCAATCGTGTGCCCACGTTGTGGAGAGATAGTCCGGGTGCAGGTCATGAGCGACGACGGCCGGTTCGATCGAGAACAGGTCACGCACGTGCGCGATGGCTTGCTCAAACGAGCGGAACGCCGCAAGGTTGCTCAGATCGCCGACGTGATGGGACAGGAACGCCTCCCCGCCCCGCGCGGCGCAGATTGTGTTCTTTAGCTGACCGCCGACAGCCAACACCGGTGTGCGAACGGGTCGCGGCAAGCGAACCGGCGCTGGCGCGTGGCCGCGTGCGCGACGCAGCGGATAAGCTCGGCCGTCGAACAGACGTTCCACACTGTCGTCCACGCGCGTCTGAATCGGGCGGTCGTGGGTTACGATCAGATCGGCGATCTCACCAAGTCGGCGGGATGCCTCCGCGTCTTCGTACGCGATCGGTTCCGCCGACACATTGCCGCTCGTCATCACTAGTGGAGCGCTGAGCCGGTCGAACAACAGGTGATGCAAGGGCGCGTAAGCCAACATCACGCCGAGCTCGCTGCACCCCGGCGCGACACTCTCAGCGACCTCGCCCCCGCGACGCGACAGGACAACGATCGGCCGAGCCGCGCTCAGCAGGCGAGCGGCCGCGACATCGTTTAGCTCGACGAGCACCCCCGCCGCGGCGCGGTCGCGAACCATGAGCGCAAACGGACGCCGCTCACGGCGCTTGCGTTCACGAAGGCGCCGAACGGCGGCCTCATTCGCTGCGTCCGCGGCTAGGTGATAGCCCCCGATCCCTTTGAGGGCGACGATGGCTCCACCGTTCAGCGCGTCCGCGATCGCGTCGATGCTGACCGACAGCCGTGGTCCGCAGCCGGGACAGGCCACGGGTTGCGCGTGGAAGCGTCGATCGCCCGGGTCCAGGTATTCCGCCTGACACTGAGCGCACATCTCGAAGCGACACATCGTCGTGTTGGGACGATCGTACGGGACGCGAGTGACGATCGTGTAGCGGGGCCCGCAGTTCGTACAGTTGATGAACGGATAGCCGAAGCGCCGATCGATGGGATCGCGCAGTTCTCGCAGGCAGTCCGCGCAGGTCGCGAGGTCCGGCGACACGAGGGCCGAACTGGCAGAGGCCGACCCAGCATGACTGGCCTCGATGGAGAATCCGGCGCACTCACGCGCGACCAACCTTTCGACGGTTACGCGGTCGACCACGGCAGCGGGTGGAGCGGAGCTGACCAGTTGCGCCGTGAATTGGTCCAGAGCTGCGGGCGGGCCCTGGACGTCGATCGTTACGCCGGTCGCCTCGTTGCGCACATTCCCCGCCAGCTGGAGTGAACGCGCGAGGCCAAATACAAACGGTCGATACCCGACCCCCTGGACGACTCCAGCGACTCGGATAAGCCGGCGTTCGGTATCAGGCTGCGCCGGCCGCTCCAGGCACGAACTGGGGATCACACATCAAGTCGTCCAGATACTCGCAGACGCCGCCGGTCAGGCCAAGCATGCCGCCGAGCAGCAGGCGGCAGTCACCGTGGACGCCGAGTCTACAGCGCTACCGGGGTTTTCACTTCGGATCCGTCAGCTCGACTTGTCGCCTCAGCACCGCAGCACCATACCGCCACGGTATGAGCGATTCTCGCGCCTCCTGGCAACCAAGCGCCTGCATCCTGTGCAGCATCAATTGTGGCCTGAACGTACAGGTCGAGGACCGGTCGCTGATCAAGATCAAGGGCGACCGCGAGCATCCCACTAGCCAGGGTTACGTGTGCGAGAAGCCCCGCGCCCTCGATCGCTACCAGAACGGACGGGATCGTCTAACCAGCCCGATGCGACGACGCCCCGACGGCACGTTCGAAGAGGTCGATTGGGACACCGCGATCCGCGAGGTCGCCGCGCGGCTCGCGGCGGTGCGGGACGAACACGGCGGCGACAAGATTTTCTACTATGGCGGAGGCGCTCAGGGGAACCACCTCGGCGGCGCCTACGGTCGTGGTCTGCGCGCCGCGCTCGGGTCACGCTACAGCAGCAACGCGCTCGCTCAGGAAAAGACAGGCGAGTTCTGGGTCGACGGACAGCTGTTCGGGCGGGCCCGCTGTCACACCACGCCCGACTTCGAGCACGCCGAGGTGGCTGTGTTCGTCGGCAAGAACCCATGGCAATCCCATGGCTTCCCGCGCGCCCGGGTCGTCGTCAAAGAGATCGCCAAGGACCCCAACCGAACGTTGATCGTGATCGACCCACGGGTGAGCGAAACCGCCAAGCTCGCGGACATCCACCTTCAGGTCCGACCCGGCGGCGATGCGTGGCTGCTCGCCGCGATGGTCGCGTGTCTGCTCGAGGACGGTGCCGACCGAAAGTGGCTTGCTCAACACGCGAGCCGCCTCGACGAACTGACCGCGTTGCTCGGAGACATCGACATCGGCGAGTACAGCCGTCGCGCGGGCGTCGACGAAGCGCTCGTTCGGTCGACGGCGAAACGGATCGCAGAGGCATCCAGCGTGTCGGTCTTGGAAGATCTAGGCATCCAACAGAGCCTGCACAGCACGCTGTCGAGCTGGCTCGAAAAACTGCTGTTTCTGCTGACCGGAAACTTCGCAAAGCAGGGCGGCATGAACATTCACACCCGGTTTGCAAGCTTGGGCGGAGGCAGCGGCGCACGTCGGTCGGGCTCTCCGGTCGGTGGCCATCGCATTATCGGGGGTCTCGTCCCTTGCAACGTCATCCCGGACGAAATCCTGACCGACCATCCCGATCGGTTCCGGGCCATGATCGTCGAAAGCGGCAACCCCGCGCACAGCTTGGCAGACAGCGTCCGGATGCGGGAAGCGCTGCGCGCGCTCGACTTCGTCTTGGTGATCGACGTCGCCATGACCGAAACCGCGCACGAAGCCGACTATGTCCTGCCGGCGTGCAGCCAATACGAAAAGTGGGAATGCACGTTCTTCACGCTCGAGTTCCCGAAGAACGCTTTTCATCTGCGCGCGCCGCTGCTCGACCCGCTGCCGGGCACGCTCACCGAAGCCGAAATCCACGCCCGACTGATCAGAGAGCTCGGGGCGCTGGACGAATTCGACCTGACGAGCCTGCGCGAGGCCGCAAAGCGGGGGCTCGATGCTTACGCGATGGCGTTCGGCATGCTTGCAGGTTCGAACCGCAAGGCGATGGCGCTGGCACCGGCCATCCTGTACGAAACGATGGGACCGGCGTTGCCTGAGGGAGCCGAGGTCACCGCCGCCGTCTGGGGTCTCGCCCAACAGACCGCGATGGCGTATCCGGACTCGGTCAAGCGCGCGGGATTTACGAAGGACCCGCCGCTGCTCGGCAACGAGCTGTTCGAGGCCGTACTGAGGTCGCCGACGGCCGTCGTGTTCACGGTCGATGACTACGACGAAACGTGGAACCGCGTGGAAACCCCCGACAAGCGCGTGAACCTGGTGGTCGATGAACTGGTCGACGAGCTCAGATCACTAGGCGACGCAGAGCCCGCCACGGATGACGCGTTCCCGTTCGTCCTGTCGGCAGGCGAGCGGCGCAGCGGCACAGCCAACACGCTGTATCGCGATCCGGCGTGGCGACAGGGCGGTGACGGAACGCTCCGACTCAGTCCGGCTGATGCCGAGCGACTCGGCGTGGTTGACGGTGACCGCGTTCAGGTCACGACCAAGCGTGGCTCGGCGACGGCGCCTGTCGAAATCACCAGCACGATGCTACCGCTCCACGCCAGTCTCCCGAACGGTCACGGGGTCGCGTACCCCGACGCGGACGGAACTCGCAGCGTCCACGGCGTTGCGGTCAACGAACTGACGTCGAGCGCGGACCGGGACCCGGTCGCGGGCACGCCGTGGCACAAGCACGTGCGCGCGCAGATCGTTCGAGCTCCGGCGTAGCGATGGACGTCGACCTCATCTATCCGATTCTCGTAGCCGGCATCTTGCCGTACGTCTGGACCTCGGCCGCGAAGGCCGGTGCGTTCGGACCCAAACAGAACCACCGCACCCGCGAGTGGCAGTCCGAGCTCGACGGCTGGCGAAAACGAGCACATTGGGCTCAGGAAAACAGCTTCGAAGCGTTTCCCCTGTTCGCGGTGGCGGCCGTACTCGCGGGCATCCGAGCCCAAGGTAGCGATATCGCTCTCATCCTCGCGTGGGTGTTCATCGCCGC
>JAUIKB010000143.1 GCA_030430975.1 Polyangia bacterium | reverse complement strand
ATGACGACCGTGATCAGCACTTCAACGAGTGTGTATCCGCGCTGACAGGAGTGGCTAGTGGTGGTCCTCATAGTCCGTTGCATGGAGCTTTTGCACAGGGCGTGCCAACCACCAGAACGGTACTATCTAGGGTTTGGGGGGCCTCCAACGAGCTCCGGTGACAATTTTCGTCACTTCGTTCGGAGCTCGGCGCCGCGAAACGTCAGCCCACACCGGCCGACATCGGCGTTGGTCGCCCTACACTCGGGCACTACTCGCCCTCGTTCTCGCGGAAGACCTCGCCGCTGAAGCTGGAGGCGACGTAGTAGGCGGCAACGCCGTTGGTATTCGCATCCGCCTTGCACTGGATGAGATACCAAGGCTCCTTAATATTATCCGCCACGCCCCAGTTTGGCTTCTCCTTGGTTTGAGGCGCCGGCGGCGCCGTGCCCGGGGCGCCAGCGCGAACCGTGTAACCAAACTGAACCGCCCCGATCGGCGTTGGATTCAGCTCAGACCAGCCGACACGCGGTGGCGTGGCAGCTACATTTCCCTTCCAATCCGGATGGGTGGTCTGAACCCAATTGTATTTGCCGCCGCCGGGCGTGAGCATCGGGTACCAGTTCGTGTCGGTCGACGACACGTTCGCGTAACTCAGCGTTTCGGAGCGCCAGCGCTCCTGAGCTCCCCGGATGTTCTGGACCATCGCCATCGCCTCCACAGACTTGGACGCGAAGACCCACTTGCGCAGCACCATCACCCCGATGGTCGCTAGAATGCCCACGATCATCACCACGACCATGAGCTCGACGAGCGTGAAACCACGCTGGGACCGACGGAACGCGACGGGGGAACGGGCTGGGCATGGTGGGCGCATGGAGATCTCCGGTGCAGTATTCGTACCACCGCTGCAAACGGCAGGTGGCTCCCCGGGAGTGTAGCCCGTCCGAGAGTCCCGCCCAAACTCCGCTTAGGCAGAGTTCGGCGCATCGTCATCGAAACCGTGCTTAGTCAAGCGGTACCGGAGCGAGCGAAAGCTGATGCCTAACAGTTTGGCTGCAGCCGTGCGGACACCCCCCGTGCGTTCGAGAGCCTGCACGATCAGGCGCCGTTCGGCTTCCGTCAGCACGCCGTCGAGGTCGCAACCATCCGGCGGCAGCGTCACGAGACCGCTATCGGTTCCCCCAGCAGCGCCGGAAACCTCGGGTGGAAAGTCGCCCAACCCGAGGGTCTTTGTACGCGCCAGAGCCACCGCGCGTTCCACGATGTTCTCGAGTTCCCGCACGTTGCCTGGAAACGCATAGCCTTCGAGCGCCCGCAGAGCGTCCGCGGATAGACCCGTCACCTCCTTGCCCAGCTCGGCGGCGAATCGACTGACGAACTGCTCCGCGAATAGCGCGACATCTTCTCTTCGCTCGCGAAGCGGTGGCAGCTCGAGGCGAATCACGTTGAGGCGGTAGTACAGGTCCTGACGAAAGCGGCCCGCTTCCACCTCGGCCTCGATGTCGCGATTCGTGGCTGCCAGGATCCGCACGTTGACGGCCACTTCGCGACTTGCCCCGACGGGACGCACCTTTCGCTCCTGCAGGGCGCGAAGCAGCTTGACCTGCAGGCTGAGCGGTAACTCGCCGACCTCGTCGAGAAACAACGTGCCGCCTTCAGCGTCCCTGAACAGTCCTTGGGTTCGTGTCCCGGCACCCGTAAAGGCGCCCTTTTCGTGCCCGAACAGCTCGCTCTCCATGAGGTTCTCGGGCAGCGCGCCGCAGTTGATCACCAAGAACGGCGCGTCGCGGCGGTCGGATTGGTCGTGGATCTGACGGGCAACCCGCTCCTTGCCGGTACCGCTCTCGCCCGTAATCAAGACGGTCGTGCGGGTATCCGCAATCCGATCGATGATCTCATGCACCGCCTGCATCGCTCGGCTCTTGCCGATCAGGCCCCGCGCGTGGCCTGCGACGCGCGCGCGCAGGCGGCTGTTCTCCGTAACTATCGCGTGTTTTTCGAGTGCCTTTTTGACCAACAGAGCGAGCTCCGCTGGTTCAAACGGCTTCGTCACGAAATCGTAGGCGCCCGCCCGCATCGCCTCCATGGCATTTTCCACTGAAGAATGTGCCGTGATCACGATGACCTCGGTCGCTGGGCTACGCGTTTTGGCTGCTGTCAGAACATCCAGACCGGTGCCATCGGGCATGGAAAGGTCGGTCAACACGACCGGCAGCGGCTGAGGGGACCGCCGGAGGGCCTCGGCCGCTTGGGCCGCGCCGGGGGCCTCTATTACCTCATATCCCTCTCGTTGCAGCAGGATCCGCAGGATTTGACGCAGGCTCGGCTCGTCATCCACCACGAGAACGCGCACGGCGGGCGGCGGAACGGACTGCATTCGTTAAACCTTATCAAACTGAGGCCGGCGGGTCTCAAAGCTTGCCGAATCCCAAGTTCGTTCTAAGCTTACAGAGTCGGCCAGGAGGCCACTTTTTGCACTTCTTTCTTTCTCATGTCTATCGGGCGGTCCGAGGCGCGGGCTCCCCTGCTCCGCTGCGACCGGGCCACGCGGCCGGGCCGCGCCTCGCAGCGCTGCTCACCATCGCGTGCTGCACCGTGGCGGCGTGTGGCGGCGCGGACGTATCGGCGACAGGCGACGGGGGCGGTGGCTCGGCGGGGGCGGGTGCCGCGCCGGGGCATGGTGCGGAACTCATCTCCTTCGACGCCGGCGAGACGATCCTCATCTCGCCCGGGGCCGAGCGCAGCGTGGGGCTGCGGGTTGAGCCCCCCGGCGCCTACAAGCTTCGGCTGACTCTGAACGGCGACGCGCTCGACGCGGCGTTGAGCACCACAGATCTCACGACTCAAGACGACGGCCGCGCTGAGATCCGCCTCACCGCCGCCACGATGCCAACCGAATTCGCGCTCCGCGCGTCGATCGGCTCCTCGACCAGCGCCGAACTCAAGGTCGTGATCAGCTCAGCCGGTCTCACGACGGTGGAGGTCTCGCCCCAGTACGCGGGAAAGCGCGCTGTCACCGAGTGGACCGCCAGCGCTCGACCTGGATCCACCTGCGACGAGGTCGGCAGCTCGTTCGACGATCCTAGCGAGCTGAGCGCTACGGTTCCGTACGGGGAACTCCCCACGATCGGCAACGTGCCGGTCGGTCCTGTGCTAGCCGTGACGGTCCGCGCGGGTCGCTTCGCCGTTGGATGCACCGAGGTCACGGGCCTGACGCCCGACGAGAGCCACGTTGTTTCGGTTGCCGTAAGCGACCGCCCGCTGCGACTCGACAACACCGAGCTCAACATCGAACTCGGCCTTGATTCGGACAAAGAAGGCTGGCCTTCGATCACTCAGAGCGCCGTGACCGCAGCCCTTAAGCCGCTCGAGGCTGGCGACGCGGGCACGTTGCTGGACGCCATGGCCGGCGGCATCAACGCGCCGGCCGATTTCACCGGCGTCCGCCAGCAGTCCAACTGGGACGCGGCAGCAACCGCTCACTTCAGCGCCCAAGGCGCCCAATCCATTCGCGCCATCGCGCAGGACTGGATGGTGCGCGGCCTCAGCACCATGACGGGACCGGCAGTGATTCGGGGAACTTTATCGTCCACTGGCTTGAGCGTGGGAAAAGCGACATTGCAGCTCGACGCGGTGGGCACGGCCTCTAGCAGCGAGGCCGGGTTTCCGGGCACGACGCTCGTCAACTGGACCGCACAGCCCGACGACACCGTGCACCTCGGCGGCGCGATGTTCTGGCTACCCTCGCGCTTCGTGGCGGCCGCCGCGCGCACCGCGGCTGTGCAGGACTACCCCGGCGCCCAAACCGTGCCCGACGCGTTAGCCGAAGCGATCAGCTGCTCGACGCTCGGCGCGTCCCTGAGCGGGTCGACCGCTCCGGCGATCGCCGGCTGCGACCACGAATGCGTCGCCGAGTTGTGCTCTGCGGCTCTGCGGTCGCTGTGGACCGCTGCCGCCAATGCGTCCCTCCAGGCACCGGCACTGCTCGAGGTGACAGCCGCCGGCGACGCCGCAGTGAGCGAGGACGCGACGCCGGTCGGGTTCACCGGGACGTGGGTCGGCGCGCTCGCCAGTGACGCCGAATCGCTGTCCGTGGGCGGCATCGCTAACGCGAGCACCGAAATGCCCGGAAGCGCCGAACAGGCCGACTAGTCCGGTTCCGGATCACTCTCGGGAGGTGCGGGTCGCGGCGTGCGCCAGGCGCACCTCCGTCGCGAAGACGTACGCGCCCAGGGCTTCGCGTTCGGCCAACGGTCTGCCGTCGCGCGCGTCTCGGGCCAGCGCACGAAACTCCAGATAGCGGCGACCGTCCAATCCCAACAGGACGGGAACCGTCACCGGATCACGCGGCGCCTCGCTGCTGCGAAACACCGACATGGCGCCCGCAAAGCAGCGCGTGACAAGCTGCTCACACAGCTCCACAGCGCGTGCATATTGTCCGTCGCTGAGCGCCAGCTCGACGTTGACGACCACGCTCCGCTGACTGACCGGCCACAGCGCAGCCAGCGAAAAGCCCGCCGCAACCTTATCCATCGCGGCTTCATCGGCTTCCTCTGACGTCGCGGGCGGCGCGCTACCGGCGTCCTCAGATGACTCGGGCGCGGGCGTCTCGGCCGCCGCTGGCAGGCTCGGCTTGCTCCAAGCCGTGCGGAGCCGAGGACGTCCGACGCTGACGCGTGCGGTCGCGGGCTCGGACGCCGGTGCTTCGAGCTGGCCTGCCGAGGTCGCAGCCTTGGCCAATTCATCGCTCAAGTCGTGCTCGCCCGACGTGCGTCGACTCACCGGCGTCGCGGCGATAGTGCGGTCGTGTTCGTCGCTGTCCGCTCGTTTCAGCGCCTCCGCCAGGCCGCCGTCGGGCATCTCCATTTCAGGCGGCTCTGAGTCCGGTCCCTGCGGCATGCGCTTTTCGAAGTCCTGCAGCACGGCCCGCGATATCGCGTCGAGGGACTCGTAAACGCCGCGCCCGGTCGTCGCGACGCTCGGCACGCACGGAGCGCCCGTCGGGTTCACCCGCTTTTCGAGCTCCTCCAGATCATAGACGTCTTCTAGGTCCCGCTTGTTGAGCTGGATGACGTGCGGCAAGTCGTCGAGGCTTCGCCCGTGCTCGCGCAGGTTCTGCTTGAGGTTCTCCAGCGACTCCAGGTTGGCGTCGATGCGCGCGCGCTGGGAGTCGACCACAAACACCACACCGTCGGCCCCCGTCAACACGAGTTTCCGCGTGGCATTATAGTAGACCTGACCCGGAACCGTGAAGAGCTGCAGGCGGATGCTCATGTTCCGCACGTTGGGAATGCGGATTGGGAGAAAATCGAAATACAGTGTTCGGTCGACCGGCGTCGCCAGGCTGACCATCTTGCCACGGTACTCTGGCTTCGTGGTGGCGTGGATATGCTGAAGCGTCGTGGTCTTCCCGCCTAGTCCAGGACCGTAGTAGACGATCTTGAATACGAGCTCGCGGGCGAGCGGGTTGACGACCGGCACGCGCCAACCATACCAAAGGCGACTACGGTTGGGCTGGAATCTCGGGCGGTCGACCGCTCGCGTCGGCGCATCAATATGTCGGATGATTACGGCGCGTTAGTCAATCCCGCGCTCGATTTCCACCTCGCGCACCTGACGCCACACATCCGACTGAGTACTGGCAACGACCGATCCGAGCGAAGCTAGAACGCACAACGCCGCCACCGGACGAAACAGCCAGTCGCGCCGCCATCCTCGACGTCCCTCGTAATACAGCACAAAGCCCAACACTAGACCGCTCACCAGGCCGCCCGCATGAGCCGCGTTGTTCACCGGCATGATCAGCGCGATCACGACGCCGGCAACGATGAGACGGATAAGCTGCTCTTTCCAAGACGGATCGCGAGCGGCGCCGGCGTGTCCCACCACCGCGGCGGCAATGCCGAACAACGCGCCGCTCGCGCCCGCCGTTGGCTGCATCGGTGTGCCCTGTAGCGTGTACCAAAAGTCGCTCGCAACGAAGCCGAGCGCGCCCGTCACCACGAACACAACTGTGAACCGAGACGGCCCGATCGTCCCCTCCAATCGCTCGCCAAAGCTCCTGAGCGCGCTCATGTTCATCACCAGGTGGAGGATGCCCAGATGTACGAAAACCGCCGAAAGGTACCGAAACGGCTCCTCCCTGGCGAGCAGCGGCGTCATCATCCCCCAGCGAAAATCCTCCGACATCCGCATGCCCCCCATCAGCCCGGGAAAAGACCGCTGATTCAGCAGCGCCATCGCGAATATCGCGATGTTCAGGCCTAGGAACAGCTTCGTGATCGGCGTATCCCGTCCCAACAGCGCGACCCACCCGTCGTACAGGGCCATCGCGACCGGACCGGGCAGGCGCTTCTTGCACTGGTGGCATTCGGTAGCCTCGCCACTGTTGAGCGATCGGCAGTACGGGCAGACGCGGGACTGAACGCTCAAGCCGTCGATCTGCGGCGGCGGAGCGCCGGGCGCAAGTCCGGAGTGGCGAGCCGAAATGCTGAAAATGTGACCACCTACGTAAGCAGCCAGCTGGGCCGGCCGTTCTCCCCATATGCAAGCTGTTTCCGCTCTTTACCTCCCGTCAGCCGGGCCGTCTCCGGTCGCGCTTTGGACGGCTGGTGCAGCGAATCCCTTGAATGCGGTTCGGTGTAGAGTGCGGACCGTGGCCGACGACGATCTCGAGGAGGAGCGGCGCCTTTGTGAGGCGGCGCACGGGGGGGACCGAGCCGCACTCGGCAAAATCCTGCGCAAGCACGGACCGCGGCTCTACCGGGCGGTGCTGCTGCCACGGCTCGGCAGCCGGGCGATCGCCGAGGAAGCGCTGTCCACCACCTACATCAAAGTGGTTGAGCGTTTCGACAAGTTCACGTGGCAAAACGTCGGCGTCTACCCGTGGCTGCGCGTCGTCGCGATGCGGGTTGCACTCGATATCTTGCGGTCGCGCAAACGCGAAGTGCTGTTCGAACCACAGGACCTGGAGCGTGAAATCGACGCATCCACCGGCTCCGACCACGACGCCGAGGTGCTGACCCGCCACGACCTGGCGTTGGCTCGCAAGCGCGTCGACGATGCGCTGAGCAATATCAACCCTCGCTATGCCAAAGCGATCCGGTTGCGGATCTTGGAGGAGCAATCCCGCGAAGATGCGGCTGCCGCATTGGAGGTCAGCGTAGCGACGTTTGACGTCGTCTTGCACCGCGCAATGGCAGCTCTACGTAAAGTTCTGGCAGTCAAAGGAGAAGCCGCGTGACTCGCTGGTCGGAACTAGACGACGACGATGCGTCGCTCGCGGACGCGTTGAACGCTGCCTATGCGCCTTCAGACGAAGCCGATCGTCAGCGCCTGGATGAACTCGCCGCGGCCGCGACGAGCGCTGAGGACGCAGCCACGCGCGCAGACCTCGAAGCCGCCTGGCGTCCCGGCGAACTCGATCCGGAGGTCCACGAGGAACTGCTGCGCCTCGCACTTGACGCAAGCGACAACGGCGCGCTCGAAGAGGCGCTTGCCGCAGCCTGGCGCCCGACGGACTTGAGCGAAGCCGTGCACGAGGCTCTGCTGAGCGCGGCGCTCGACGACCCGATGGCCGAGCCGAGCCGAGAGGAGCGGCGGGCCGCAAGCGAGCTACGCGACGCACTCGCCAACCGCACCGACCATCCCGATGTCGCGCTCGCCGAAGCGCTACGGTCTGCGGCCGCTCCTCAGCCAGTGAGCGAGCTGGTGTCGGCGCGGGCAGCCCGCGCAGCCATCGACAGCGGTTCCGCGACGTCCGCGGGCGGTGGCAAGCGCAGCCGCGTCGTGGTGGCGTTCATCGGCTCGGCACTGGCAGCCGCCGCGGCCTTCGCGATCGCCGTCAACATACCGCGCGGCCCGACACCGACCGGCCCAACCGCGGCTCAGCCTGACCTAGCGCAGGCCCGCTCCGCATCGGAACTCTTCTCTCAGAAGTTCGAGCGGCACCAAACGTCGAGCCGTGTCGACCGGATCGCCCGCGCCCGCGCCCGCGACCTGCGCGCGAATCGCTACGCCGCCTGGGGAGTCAAACCGTGACCTGGGCGCGCCGCTGCAGCGCGGTGCTGGCTGTAGTCCTCCTCTGCTTCGCCTGTGCTGACCACACCCCGCCGCAGCCGGAGCGCTGCGCGCCAGCGGGTTCGGGAACACCGGTGGACGCTGTAATGCTGAGCTTTCTGTCGCGCGCCCGCGCGGCTCACCACATCGCGGACAACCACGAACAAAACCAACGCTGGGATGACGCGATCAAGACGCTGAACGGCTTATTGAAAGGTCCCCTGCCCCCCAAACATCCCGAGGTGCGCGAGGTGCTCGCCGATACCCACGCGCGGCTCGCGGATCTGAAGAGCCAACAGGGACAGTTCGACGGCGCAGGCGCCAACGTCGAATCGGGGCTTAAGCTGGCGACGAGCGAGACGTATTTCCGCGGCCACCTGTTCGAGATGCGCGGCCTTGTCGAAGAGCGCCGCGCCAAGCAGCTCAAGGCGGACGGTGACGACGCCGGTGCCAAAGCCGCAACTGAACGCGCCCTGGCAGCGTTCGAGGAGTCGATGCGCATTCAGGCGAAGGTGATCGAAAGCGCGCTTCCACCCCCGGCGCCGAGCGCTAGCGGCGAGGCGAAGCCATGAGGCGCGTAGCGTGGCTCGCTGTGGTCTGCGTCAGCGCCGGCTGCGCCGCCCCGGCCAAGGACGCGCAGTCCCCGAGCGATGCGCAACAGCCGACCAAGACGCCGAGCAAGGAGCAACCCCAGCCGGGCTATCAACAGGCACCCAGCAACCGCGATTTGCGCTATTCGCAGCCGCCCCCGGCCGCTCCTGGCGGCACTGCGTTGCCGCCGCCTGCTGGTGGTTACTCGGACGCGGAGGGAAGCGACTCGCCCACGTCGCTGGCCGAATGGAACACTGCGCTCGGTCGCTACGAGAGCCAATTGAGCTCGTCCACCGGAGACTGCGCCACGGCTTGCCGCGCTCTGACCTCGATGACTCGCGCCAAGGAGCGCATCTGCGCCTTGACTGGTCCCGATGATCGAAACGGACACTGCGCGCGGGCCACCGCGCGGCTTCGCTCGGCCGAAGAGCAAGTGACGCGCCGCTGCGGGCAGTGTACGCCGATTAAGTGAACGTCCAGGGCGCCATCGTCCGCCGCGCACCTGACGACCGGAGCCAGACCAAGCGCGCGCGCAACGCCGCGATTCGCGGACTAGTGGTGGTGCTTCTTTGGGTCGTCGACCGATCACCGCGGCGTCCTCTGCGCGCCCTCGGCGGCATTATCGGCTCTGTCGCCTTTGTGTTCCTACGCGCGGCGCGCACGCGGGCCATTTCCAATATTCGAATCGCACGTCCGACGGTAAACGCACCGAAAGCGGCGCGCGCCGCGTTTGCGCAGGCTGGTCGTAATCTGATGACCTGTCTTGAGCTCCGCCGTCCCGGCGTACGCGCCCGTGAGCTAGTGCACCT
>JAUIKB010000142.1 GCA_030430975.1 Polyangia bacterium | reverse complement strand
GCGGGAAGAAAGGTCGTCCGGATCTCATCAGCGCGTCCCGGAGCAAGCTCCTCGTCCTCTGGCGTATTCGTGAGAATCTCAAACTCGAAGTGCCAACCCAGATCCGTCACATCATCAATATGGATCCGCGTTGTGTTGAGCAGATACAACTCCCGCACCTTGGTCACCGTCAGCCAGACAGGCAACGGCGCTTGCCCAAACCGCTGCACCACCTCGTCGTGTGTGTAGATCGTGTAATCCGAAACCTTGGGGGAGACTTCATTGGGTCGGTCATAGAAGATGTACTCGATCGGTTCGGGTGATCCGATCCCCCGCTCGATCGCGATCGCTTCGCGTTTCTTGAGTCTTCCTCGCGCGACATTGTAATAGGTGTCGGTCTGTCGGATCTTTCCGATCCTTGACGCGCCGATCTTCTTGCAGATGAGCCGAGCAAGGTTCGGGTCGCGGAGTTCAGCTTTCCATTCAAGGTTCTTCATGGCATGACTATCGGCGATCGAGCCGATCAACTCGCTCAGGTTTTCCAGGCGGGCGTCGGCCTCGGCGGTGTCGGCATCGCGCAGCGTGTCGCGGTACCCGGTCATCTCCAGCACGCGTTCGGCCAGCTCGTGCGGGAGCAGATCGTCGACCTGCGCTTGGAGCTGATGGATCAGCTCGCGGAACGCATCCAGCTTCCGTCGCGCCCCGGTTCCAACTCGCTCCATGGCCAGGCCGATGGCCTCGAAGGCCGGTATGCCACGCTCGCCGGCCGTCTCGAACAGCTTCGCGACCGTCTTGTTACCAAGGCCGCGCGTCGGCACGGTGATGATCCGCTCCAGATCGGCGTTGCTCTTGGGATTGCTGATCAGTCGCAGGTAGGCCAGCAGGTTCTTCACCTCCATGCGGTCGAAGAACCGCATCCCGCCGATGATCTGATACGGGATGCTCTCGTGACGCAGCACTTCTTCGAGCACGCGTGACTGTGCGTTGACGCGATAGAAGACGGCGATCTCCGACGCGTCGACGCCGTCCGCCAGCGCTTGGGCGATGTTGCTGACCACGTAGGCCGCCTCGGCGCGTTCATCGCGCACCGCGTGGACCCGCACCGGTTCCCCGTCATCCTGCTCCGTCCACAGACGCTTGGGCTCACGCTGCAGCGACGGCTCGATCACGCCCAGCGCCGCCGAAACGATGTTGGCAGTCGAGCGATAGTTTTGCTCGAGCTTGATCACGAGCGCGCTGGGGAAGTCGCGCTTGAACCCGCGGATGTTGCGAATGTCGGCGCCACGCCAGCGGTAGATCGACTGATCGTCGTCGCCCACGACGCACAGGTTCTGGGTACGTGCCGCCAATGCCCGAACCAAGCGATACTGGGTCGCGTTGGTGTCCTGGAATTCGTCGACCAGGATGTAGTCGTAGCGCTTGCGCAGATCTTCGCCGGCTTTACTCTTCTTGTCTTCGGCGATGCGCATCACGTGCACGATCAGATCGTCGAAGTCCACGGCGCTGGCGGCCTTGAGCGCCGCTTGGTAGCGCTCGTACAGATCGATTACGGTTTCGTCGAAGCTGTGCGTGCGCTCGACGTCACGCGGGCGGTTGCCTTCACGTTTTTCTTTGTGGATCAGACTGAGGACGTGCTTAGGCGGGTAGCGTTTGTCGTCGAGGTGCAGATCTTTGATGATCCGCGCCATGATCGCCTTTTGATCCGACGTGTCATAGATCACGTAGTTGCGCGTCAGGCCGACCTCGTCGTGATACCGCCTGAGCAGCCGAGCGCAGACGGAGTGAAACGTGCCGACCCACAGGTCGGAGGCGATGTCGTCGCCAGCGATCTTCTCGAGGCGCTCGCGCATTTCCCCGGCGGCTTTGTTCGTGAAGGTCACCGCCAGGATCCGATAGGGCGCGATGCCTTGGGCGACCATATTGGCGACCCGGTACGTGATGACTCGCGTCTTTCCCGACCCCGCGCCCGCGAACACGAGCAGCGGTCCGTTGATGTGCTCGACGGCGTCGGACTGGGGTTCGTTGAGTTCGCTCATCGGTTCGTCCAGGGGCGCCGCAGTCCGTCGAGCCGGGCGAGCAACGGGTTAGCCCGGGCGCCGAGAGCCGACAACCCGGTTGGGCATCGCGAACCGGACCGAACTGCAGCATAGTGGCGCGGTGACGCGTCACTTTTGGCAACGCCGACCGGTTTATCAGGTCGCGATGACCGAGCCGGGACCGCCGGTGCTGCCGCCGAAGTGCGCGCGCTGCATGCAGGACGCCGGGCGCCGACGCATTGAGCGATCGCTGCGCGGCCGCACCGCGAGCGTTCCGTATTGCACCCGTTGCTCGGCGCTCATGGGGCGCCTGGCGCTGCGGCGCCTGGCGGTGGCGCTGTCGGCACTGCTGGTAGGCGTGTGCACGGCTTTGGCGTTGCCGATAGCAGCGCCCGGTATCGGCGTGACGGCGACCAGCGCGATCTCGCTCGGCGCGAGCCTATTGCCGGTGCTCTTGCATGCGCTGTTGCCGGTGCTCAACCGGACGTCTGAGCCGCCTTGGCTGCGAGGGGCGTGGTGGCACGGTGACGCGCTCGTGTGTCCCCACGAGGGTTTCGCGGCGATCGTTCACGACCGGAATCCGAGCACGCTTCAGAAAGCGCAGCGCCGCGAGCCGCGGTTCGCTGTCTGGATGGGAGCGCCGCTCGTCGTGGTCGCGTTGGTTGGGCCGTGGTCCGCTCGCCTCCACCACCCGACCGTGCGGATCCTCAATCTAACGGGTGACCGGATGCTGATCGAGGTGGACGGTGCCCCCGCCGTGAGTGTGGATCCCACGTCAGCCGAGAGCACCGAAGCCGGTATTGTCGTGAGGGTGCCCGCCGGGCGGCGGCGGTTCGAGGCCCTCGACGCCACCGGTGAGCACTTGGTTACGGCGCGGGTTACGCTTAAATCCGGCGCCCAGCACCTGTTCGCGCCGGCGTCCGAAGAGTACTGCTTTTGGTTCGAGAGCGTGGGCTATGGTCGTCAGGCGTTCGAACCCACGATCCGGCCGCTTAGCGGTCCAACCCGATTTTGGACGATTCCGGCCCGGGTGAAGCTGTGGTTCCGCCCTGCACCGACCCAAGCGACTGCGGATCATCGCTCCACCGGGGGGGTTGTCACAGCGCTCCGGCAGGCACATTGTGCTGAGGCACCGCCGGCTGCTCGCGCGAAGTGACACGACAACTGACAACTCATATCACCGGAGGTATGACCCGACTGTGAGCGAAGACGCCCAGAATCAGTCCGAAGAATCTAGTCCCAGCGGCTCCGCGCCGCCCCCGCCCGAATCGACGGCTCCCGATCCGGAGCCCGAAGTCTTGGATCCGCTCGAGGCAGCTCAAAACGAAGCTAAGAAGCTAAAGGACCAGCTGCTGCGCACCGCGGCGGACTTCGATAACTTTCGCAAGCGCAGCCGTCGGGAGATCGAGGAGGCCAGTACGCGCTCGCGCGATCAGACGATCAAGGACCTGCTGCCGATCTTCGACAATCTAGAGCGTGCGTCCGCGGCTGCCGAGGGCGCCGCCGAGGTGAAGTCCCTCAAGGACGGCATCGAAATGGTCATGAAGCAATTTCACGACACGCTTGGCCGCATGAACATCGAGCGCGTTCAGAGCGTGGGCCAACCTTTCGATCCGTTGGTCCACGAAGCGATCCAGCAGCTCGAGACGACGGAGCACCCGCCTGGTTCGATCGCAGCGGAAGTGCAGGCGGGCTATCGCGCCGACGGTCGCTTGGTGCGCGCGGCGATGGTCGTCGTGGCAAAGGCGCCCGCCGAGGTGTCTGCCGCTGACGAATCGAATGACTCGGACGACGGTTCGTCAGACGGCGATGCGCCAGAATCCGATTCGGAGCTTAACTAAGCGTTTGGGTGTACGGGGGTGGGGGATTTCTAGTACTGCCGAAATTCAGGCGGTATGCTGGGCTGCGCCGCTATGACGAAGATCATCGGAATTGACCTCGGCACGACCAACTCGTGTGTGGCCGTTGTGGAGGGGCCGGGAACGCAGGGGCGGCCGGAGACTCAGGTCATCCCGAACGCTGACGGAGCGCGCACCACACCGTCGGTGATCGCGTTCACGACAAGCGGTGAACGCTTGGTCGGGCAGGTGGCCAAACGCCAGGCCACCACCAACCCGGCGAACACCATCGTCGCGATCAAGCGCCTGATGGGGCAGAAGTTCGACGCGCCCGAAGTCGTCGAGCACCGGCGCAACACGGCCTACACCATCATCGAGCACGAAAACGGCGACGCGTGGATCGAGGTCGACGACAAGAAGATGTCGCCGCCCGAGGTCGCGAGCTTCGTCGTCGGAGCGATGAAGGAGGTCGCCGAGTCGTTTTTGGGATCTGACGTCGCTGAGGCGGTGGTAACCGTCCCGGCCTACTTCGATGATGCGCAGCGCCAAGCGACCAAGGACGCTGGACGCATCGCGGGCGTCGAGATCAAGCGCATCATCAACGAGCCGACCGCCGCCGCGTTGGCGTATGGATTGGACGCCAAGGGTGATCAGCGCATTGCGGTGTACGACCTCGGAGGCGGCACGTTCGATATCTCGATTCTCGAGATCACCGAAGGCGTGTTCAACGTGAAGGCGACGGGTGGCGACACCCACCTGGGCGGTGAGGACTTCGACGCGAAGATCGTCCAGCTCCTCGCCGAGGAGTTCAAGGCTGAACACAACGCCGATCTGCTCGGGGACGCGATGTCTCTGCAGCGGCTCCGCGAAGCTGCCGAGAAGGCTAAACACGAGCTCAGCTCATCCGTTGAAACGGAGATAAACATTCCGTTCATCGCAACGTCGTCGGGCGGTCCGCTTCATCTTGAGCGCACGCTTAAGCGCAACGAACTCGAGTCCATCACACGCGATCTCATCGAGCGCACCATCACCTCGTGCAAGGCGGTGCTTAAGGACGCCAAGGTCGACGCGTCGAGCGTCGATGAAGTCGTGCTCGTGGGCGGCATGACGCGGATGCCGGCGGTGCAGGCAGCCGTAAAGGAACTGTTCGGCAAGGATCCGAACAAGGGGGTGAACCCCGACGAGGTCGTGGCCGTCGGGGCCGCCGTTCAGGCGGCCGCGCTCGGCGGTGAGATCGATGAGGTGCTGCTGCTTGACGTCACGCCGCTGTCGATCGGTGTCGAGACCGGCGGTGGTGTGTTCACGGCGCTCATCCCGCGCAACACGACGGTGCCCACCGAGAAAAGCGAGATCTTCACCACCAGCGTCGATAACCAGTCGTTTGTGCCCGTGCACGTGCTGCAGGGTGAACGTGAAATGGCAGCGGATAACCGCAGCCTCGCGCAGTTTGAGCTCACCGGAATCCCGCCGGCGCCGCGCGGTGTGCCGAAGATTCAGGTGACGTTCAAGGTGGACGCCAACGGGCTGATGTCGGTCGAAGCCAAAGACCTGGGTACCGGCAATGTGCAGAGCATCGAGGTAACGCCGACGAGTGGCCTGACCCAAGATGAGATCGACGGTCTGATCGAGGAGGGCGAGAAGTTCAAAGAGACCGACGAGCTGCGGCGCGAACTGGCAGAGCTCAAGAACCAAGCCGAGACGCTGGTGTACACCACCGAACAAGCGCTCGAGGGGTACGGCGACCTGCTGGGCGAAGAACGCGTCAAGAGCGTGCGCGAGGACTTAGAATTCCTCAAGAACAGCATCGGGATCGGCAGCGACGTCGAAGTGATTCGCGACGCGTACGGTCGCCTCGAAAACGCGACGTTCGAACTCGCCGAAGCGATGTACGGGACAGAAGAGTCCGAGGAAGCCTGAGCCACCACCGATGGAACAGGTCGCGTTCGGTCGGTACCGGCTACTAGAGCCGCTCGGCCGCTCGCCGATGACGGAGGCGTTTCGCGCCAAGAGCGTCGGCGTCGAGGGTTTCGAGAAAACGCTGGTCCTCAAGCGGCTGCACCCTGACCTGGAACGCCAGCCGGACTTCGTCACGCAGTTCGTCGCCCAGGCCAAGCTCTCGGTGCGATTGAGCCACGGCAACGTGGTTCAGGTCTTCGACCTGGGGCGGGCGCAAAACGGTGCAGCTCTGTCGACGTACATCGCAACCGAGCACGTCGCCGGCATCGATCTGCAGCACTTGCTCGATCAGGTGCGGGGTCGGGGCGAGCAGCTACCGGCGGAGCTGTGTCTGTACGTAGCAGCGGAAATCGCCAAGGGACTGGATCACGCCCATCGACGTCGAAACGCTGATTTATCCCTGTTGAATATTGTCCACGGCGATCTTTGTCCCAGCAACGTCCTGCTCAGCTGGGAGGGCGAAGTCAAGCTTCAAGACTTCGCTCTCGCGCGCGCCTTTCCGTATCTACCCGTGGAGCTGCGCGAGCCGTGCGGGTTCCACCACCGCTACCCGTATTACAGCCCCGAGCACGCTTTTGGGAAGCCGCTACAAGCAGCCAGCGATCTGTTCGTTCTCGGTACGCTGATGTTTGAGTGTTTTTGTGGTGCTAACCCGTTTGCCGGGCACCACGACGTGCTCGCGAAGTTGGCGCAAGGTGGCGCCGACGCGGCCGAGCGACTGATGGAGGCGCGAGCCGATGTCGACCCCGACGTCGCCGGGTTGGTGGCGCGACTCCTGTCCGCTCATCCCCAGTACCGAGGCGAGGGCGCCGGTCGTCTGTACGAGGAACTGGTAGCGCTTCTGTACGCGTCCAAGGCGCGATTTGGTTCCAGCGATCTGGCTGACTTTCTGATCAAGCATCGGACATCCACCGCAGTCGCAGCGGACGACACCGAGCCGTTTCCGAACCTGGCGCGGGCGGCCATGGCCAGCATTCCGGACGACAGCGCGCCGGACGCCGCACCCGACGCGACGCTCGGCCTAGACGCCGAGCCTCCGCCCAGCGCGCGGCGTCCCGAGTGGCGAGCTCCCGGTGACTTCGCTGCGAAGGTAGACCGATCGCTCGACACAACGCCAGAGCCAGCGTCGGCTCCCACCGACGAACAGGACCAGTCGCGTGTGGTGGGCGAGCTCAAGCGGCGCATGGTCACGGTCGTGTCCCTGAGCTTCGCCAATCGTCAGGCGCCCGGCCCGCTGCGGGCACGAGCTCGTGACGTCGCGGAGCGCTACGGCGGCGTCATGTTGCGAGACGATGCATCGGAACTCAGCGCGGTCTTCGGCTTGGAGACGGCGGATGGCCGCGACACCGAGGTGGCGGTGCGCGCGGCGCTCGTGCTGCTCCGCACGCTCGGCGGACCTGCTACCGAAGAAGGCTTTGGGGTGGGCATCGACGTCGGAGAGGTCGACTACAGCGGCGACCTGGACATGGAGCAAGACACGCTCAAGGCCCTGTCGTTCAGCGCGCGGTCGATCGCCATTCAGGCGGGCGGTAGCGTCGTCGTATCGGAGTCGGCGGCCTCGAGTGTTCGGCGGCTATTCAAGCTCGAAGTCGTGCATGACCCGGGCGGAGGAACCCGTGGCTTTCGAGTGGGCGAACTGCGTTCGACCACTGACGCCTTCGGGAAGTTCGTTGGACGCCAGAACGAGCTGCGACGCTTCGGTCAGATACTCGCAAAGGCATCGAAGGGCGAACTCAGCACCGTGGGGCTGGTCGGCACGCACGGCATCGGCAAGACGCGCTTCGTATACGAGATGCGGCGACGCATCGCCCGTGGGAACTTCAACATAGGCTGCCACGTCGCGGCGTGTCCGCCCGGAGGTCGCGAGCGTGCACACAGCGGTACTCAGGCAATGCTGCGTGTGCTGTGCGGCGTTCGCGAAGGCGACTCAAACGCGCGCATCGCTGGCGTCGAGCCGCGGCTGCGCGCTCTGGGCCTGCGCGACGATGAGGTCGAAACGGTGCTCAGCGAGCTCGGACTTGTTCGCGAGGCGTTGTCCCAAGCGCCCGGGAATATCAAGAACGCCGTTACTCGCATGTTCGCAAGCTTGGCCGAAGATCGGCTGCACGTATTCGTGTGGGACAACGCGCAGGATCTGGACGCGCAGAGCCTCGCTCTCTTGCGGTCGGCCGCCGAACGGCTGAGTACTTCCCGCGTCGTTCTGGCGTTCGCGACACGGTCCGCGGATACCGGCATGTTCCACGGCTTGCCAAACTATTCGGCAGTCGAGCTGGGGCACCTCACGGACGAGGATGCGTTCCGTCTGGTCGCGCTCCGGCTCGGTGTCAAAGAGGTGCCGCAGCCGCTGCTGCGCTTCGTGCTCGACCGCGCGGGCGGGCATCCAATGTTCGTCGAAGAACTCCTGCGCGAGGCGGTCGACTCCGGTGCGGTCACCGTGCGCAACGGCGAGGTCACGAAGCTCAAACTCGATGGTGCGCTGGCCGTGCCCCGCCCGCTCCGATCGCTGCTTGCCGACCGCGTGCGCCGGCTGGGTTCCGACGAGCGCGCCGTTGTGATCGCTGCGTCGGTGCTGGGCGCGCCGGTCGACATGGAAGTGCTGGCGACGGTCGTCGACTTCGCGATGCCGCAGCTGGACGAGCTGGTCGACCGTTTGGAAACGGTCAAGCTCTTGCGCCGCGAGGCGGCGAATCAACTCACGTTTCCGTCACCGCTGTTGCCCGAAGTCGTTCTGTCGGGCTTGGAGTCGGACGTACTGATCGAACTCCACGACGCTGCGGCCAACGCGTATCGCATGTTGCTCGGCGAGCGCACCGAGGCGGAGTCTGGGCGTATCGCGCACCACTTGGCCGAAGCCGGACAAGGAGACCGCGCTGCGGGGTTCTTCGCCACCGCGGGCATGTATCAACTCGCCAACCGGCGTCTCGAGCGCGCGGTTCCGCTGTTGTCCAAGGCTCTCGAACTGGCCGATTTAGACGAGCGGGGTGCTGATCAACTCGCGGACTGGGTTGCGGCACTCAGCGGCGCGGTGCGGCACGTTCGCGCCGGGGAGGGCCTACCGGAACTGATCGGACGACTGGGCAAGCGTCTGCAGCTCGAGCGGTCCCTCGACGAGCACCTGAAGCTACGCATCATGGTCGATTTGGCGCTGATCCTAGGTGCGGTGCATCGCTACAAAGAAGCCCGCACGCTGCTGGCCCGCTGCACCAAGCTGAGCGCTCAGTACGCCGACGTGCACCGGGCCGCGCTGCTCGCGCAGGCCGACGTCGCCAACCAGCAGGGCGAGTTCAAGACCGCGCTCGAAGCGCTGACCGCGGCGGGTTCTCTCGAGGCACCCACCGGCACAGTGGAACACAGCGTGCTGATGGCGCGGGCGCTCGCTTTGGCCGGAACCGGTCAGCACGAGGCCGGCTTGGCCGCGCTCGACGAGGCGGCGCGCGGTACGCCGGCGGACGACCTAGTGCTCGCGTGCCAGCGGGCAAAACTACGGGCGCTGATCCTCGGCTTCGAACGCGATTGGGCAGGCTGCGCGGTGGCGTCCGAACAAGCGGCGGAACAGGGCAGGGAAGCGGGTTTGGCGCACGAGGTCGCGGTCAATCTTCATAATCTCGGTGACTCACTCCTGCGCCTCGGCGAGTTG
>JAUIKB010000141.1 GCA_030430975.1 Polyangia bacterium | reverse complement strand
GGCCACCAGCGTCAAGACGCTCGAGCGTGTCGTGCCGTACACGGTCACGGCGAAAGGCCAGCCACCCCGCACAGGACAGGTGCGTGTTAGGTTAGCCATCACGACGTTGGCGCTTCAAGCACCGTTGGAACGCGTTGTCACCGATAAGAGCACATTCAGGCTGGACGGACGCACAGACCCGGGCGCGGAGGTTCGCGTGAACAAGGGAAAGATCGTGGTCGATGCCAAGGGTGCGTTCAAGCAACTCATGGGCGTGTCCAAGCGAGGCGCAACGACAGTCGTCGTCCGAGCCCGCCACCCCGATCGGGCGCCCCGTCTGATACCGATCCAGGTCAAGCGCGTTGCTAGTCTCAAGGCAGAGGCCGTCGACTTTGCAAAGAAGGCTTCAACGTCGTACGCCGCCATTGCCAGTGATACCACTAAGAAAATTGGATGGCCCGTGGCGCTGTCGGGCAAGATCGTGGAGGCTCGCACGACACGCTCGCGCACCCATGCGCTCCTGGACGTCAAGACCGGCTGCGCGAAAACCCCGTGTTTGGTGCGCCTGGTCTACGGCGCGCCCCTCGCGCGGAAGGCTGGCGATCCGCTGTGGGCGTATGGCCGTGTGCGGGCCGCCGTGTCGGGGCCACGGCGCGGAACCAAGATCCCCGAAATCACCACGGATTTTGTGTTGACTGAGGCTCCCTAATGCAGCAGGGCACGCTACAGATGAGCGAGTGCGAGGCGTGCGCAGGCTACAATGCCGACAGCGCCAAGTTCTGCGCTCACTGCGGCGTGCTACTCGACAAGGGTGGCCTCGATCGGGCGATGACACACCCCGGCATCTCGCGAGCGGGCGACCGCCCGACCGTTGAAGTCTCCCATACCGCTGACCCACTCGTCGGTATGGTGGTTGCCGACCGATACAAGATCATCGAGCAGATCGGTCGCGGGGGTATGGGAGCGGTCTACCGAGTAGAGCACGCTCAAATCGGCAAGCTAATGGCTCTCAAGCTGCTGTCCGGCGAGCTCAGTCAGAACACCGAACTGGTCGCGCGCTTCAAGCGCGAAGCGCTGATGGTGAGCAAGCTGTCGCACCCCAATACGGTGCAGGTGTTCGACTTTGGCACCGCGGGCAGCCTGACGTATCTGGCGATGGAGTACCTCGACGGCGAGGACTTAGGGCGGGTCATCGACCTCGGAGGGCCTCTCGACCCCGGGCGCACCGCGAAGATCGTCGTGCAGATCTGTTCGTCGCTCGCTGAGGCGCACGACCTCGGCATCGTGCACCGGGACCTAAAACCAGAAAACATCATTCTGCTCAACGGGCGAACGGACGACGTAGCGAAAGTCCTCGATTTCGGCCTGGCAAAGCTACGGGAGTCTTCCGAGCTAGGCGAGGTAACAACCGGCGGCGCGATCGTCGGGACGCCGTACTATATGTCTCCCGAACAGATTCGCGGCGAACCGGTGGACCATCGGAGCGACATCTATTCGTTGGGCGCGCTGATGTACAAGTGCCTCACGAGCGAACCCGCTTTTGAAGCGGCGACCCCGATGGGCGTGCTGACTCGCCACCTAACGGAGTCGCCTTCGGAGCCAACGCTCAAGTTTCCGGCGTTGCGCATTCCGCCGACGACCAGCCGCATTGTCATGCGCGCGCTCGCCAAGGATCCCGAGGACCGTTTCCAATCCGTGCGGGAACTTCAGCAGGCACTCGTCGAGGACATCAAGAACGCGGGCAACATCAGCGGCGTTGACTCGTTGCTCGACTCGCGCCGCGTCCGCGACCTAACGGCGATGGGCGGTGACGTCGTGACTCGCGGCGAGGTCGAGAACTACGAACGCAAGCTCAAGCGCCGCGGACAGTATGCGTTGTTCGCCTTCTTCAGCGTGTTGGTCGTCTTCGGCCTCGCCGGTTGGCAGGTATACGAGCGGGCGACCGCGGTGCCGGAGTTCGATGGCAACGAGCTCGAACCGAACAACGCGCCCGCCGAAGCCACCCAGATCCCGTTCGGCCAGCCCGTGCGCGGTTTCATAGGGGCGCGCCTCGACAAACAAAACAGCGACCGCGACTTCTACGGGGTGTCGATTCCGGCTGGCACCGAGGCCGTCAGTATCCAGACGAGCGCGCTGCCCAACATGCCGCTTTGTGTGCTCGTATTCCAGGTCGGGCAGGCTGACCCAATGGGGCGCTATTGCACCGGCACGGCGGGCCACGGCCTGGAGATCCCGTCACTGCGATTGAGCCCAGGTGACTACCTCTTCGGGGTAATACAGGACCGTGACGAGTACACCGTCGCAGGCAAGCCACCGGTTTACGAGAATGTGTCCGACAGCTACGAACTCTCGATTGCTACCACGCACCTGGCAAGCGGGTTCGAGATCGAACCAAACGATTCAAAGAAGATGCCGACCGAACTAACCTTGACGAAGCCGATGCAGGGCCGCTTCGGATGGATGCGGGACGTCGACGTGTTTTGTGTAGAGACCGATTCAGCAGCGGTCGTGTTCCGCGTCACCGACCCGGTCTCCGGCGCACGCGAGCCCAAGGCCGTGCTCGAGGCCACCCCGATCGGAAGCGACGGCGAAGGTATCCCCGTGCGCATTCACCGTAAGGTTCCAGAATCCGGCGGTGAGCATGACGTCGTGTCGCCGTGGCAAAGCCCGTCCGTGCGCGCGGTGGATGGGACGGCATGCATGTCGCTACGCCTAATCCCCAACCCGCTCGCCCCGCTGCCCCACCCCAAAGTCGCCCCCGCCAGCGGCCACAAGTACGAAATCACCGCAACCTCAGCCAAGATGGAAAGCACCGAATGAAGCCACGACTTGCCCATTTCGGTGTCGCAGTCTGGCTAACCAGCGCGCTCGTTACCATCAACGCGGCCGGACTCGACCCCACACGCTCCCAACGCATCGCCGTAGGAGCCCCGTCCGCGGCCACCAACAGCGCCAGCGGCGTATTCCCCAAACGCCCACGGGTCCGCGCGCGCGCAGCCGTCGCCGACGGCGTGGGTAGCGGTGTTAGCGTGGATTCATCAGGCCGTGTGATCGTTGCAACACAGGGTCAGGACGTAGTTCAACTCGATAGCTCCGGGCAGCGCGACTGGGCGACGGATGTCGGCGCCACACCCGCAACGCGACCGGTGGTTTCAGCCGGCGGCACTCGGCTGGTCGTTACCGAAAAGCCGGAACTGGTCGCGCTTACCCCCGGTGGCAAGGTCCTGTTTAAGCGCCGGTTCGCGCGCCGCCACGGCCAGTTCGGCCCGATTCGTTCCCTGACCGACGGCAGCGTCGTAGTGGCACGCGGAAAGTACCTGGCGCGCTTCGACCGCTCCGGCCGTACCCGCGACGAAACGGAGCTGAGCAGCGACGTGGCCGCAATCATCGATCAGCCCAGCGGCCTGCTACTCGTCGCGCGTAACGGCGACATCTTCCGGTGGAACTCTCCAGCGCCTCCGAGCCGCTACGGCTCGTTTGGCATGTCGCTATCGAGCGGCGTCGTCGATAAGCCCGGCGAGCTATACGCTGTTGCCGGCCGACGGCGCATTCTCCGTTTCGAGTTTCGCGGACGGCTCCGAACGACGCTCGTCCCTCGGTCCAATTTGCGGTTTGCGAGTACGCCCACACTCAGCAGCACAGGCGACCTCTTCATCGCAACCGACAGCGGCCTGCTCCTAGGTTACGACAGCAACGGCGACGAACAGCTGCGCGTCACTGGCGGCGCGATTCGACCGCGGCCCAAGCCGGGTGGCACCCCGCGGCTGGATCTCGGTTCCAGCACGGTGTCGCGATTACCGCCGATCGTCGATGCAGCCGGCAACATCGCGTACATGTACACGGACGCCGAATTGATCGTGGTGACTCCGGCGGGTGACAGCCAGCGGGCCGCGGGCGCGTCGTGTCGCATGCCTGCCGCGTTACTGGCGGCACCCAAAGGCGAGCTCGTCGCGGCATGCCGATCGGGGCGCATCTTCTTCGTAGCAAACTCCGCCAAATAGCGTTTTAGTCTCCGTGTACAAAGTAGCGCGAGAACGTGTACATGCCGGTCCCTTTTTCTACAGCGTAACGAGGAAGCCCAAACCGGCGCGTCGTGCGGCGCACGGGCGCGCCCCAAGCGACGAAGGCCGCCCGGTATCCCACGCGCGCCGTTAGTCGCCGAATTCGCTTGTTCTGCGAACCCATTGGGTAGAAAAACACCGTTGGGCGGTAGCCGGTGTGTTCTTCGATCTGCTGACGCGAGATCTCAAGCTCGGTCGCCGCAACCCGATCGTCCATCGGCGCCATCATCCTGTGAGTGTGACTGTGGCTTGCAATCTCGCACAGCCCGCTGTCGACCATCTCGCGCAGTTGATCCCAGCGAACGGTGCCATGCGACTCATGGTGAGTGACCGCGTCCGAAACAATGCCTAATGTGAATGGGATCTTCAGGTCCTTCAGGATCGGGTACGCGACGGTGTAGCCGTTGCGCTCCCCATCGTCGATCGTCACCACCGCCACACGACGAGGCAGCTCAAGGTCGGTTTCAAGGAACTCGACCAGGGTACTCATCGCAATGACCTCGACATGGTTGTCCTTCAGCCACGTCAATTGCTCGCGAAATCGTCGCGGATTCACGCCGGGCCTGGGAGGGTGCCACCCAATGCTGTGGTACATCAGCACACGAACCACCGTTTGTTCTTGGGGCACGACCGGCTCGTGAAACCGTGGCTCAGGAAGCGGCGGCGCACCGACCACCGCTTGGGGCGGCAGCGCGACGGGCTGCGAGGAGCCGACGGCGGGCGGGGCTGGCAGCCGGCTCCGAGCACGATGTGGCCCCGCAGCCGCTCGCGGGTCGTGCGTCGAGCAGCCGACCAAGCACCCCATGACTATTCCCAAGGCCAGGATTCGCACACCGCATCGTACGCAGCTCCGACCAACTGGGCGAAAAACGCGACAACCGGCGCCATCCACAAAGTGCTGTACACTTGGAAGTGTCGAAGCCGAGCAAAGACAACGGACCCATCCACATGCACGTCGAACGCCCAAAAGTGAACAGTGTCGCCATCGAGTTGACGGCGATATGCAACCAGAAATGCGACTACTGCTATAACGAGTGGCGGGAGGACAACGGTGCGGAGATTCCCGAGGAATCCGCGCGGTTGTTGGCGCGCGTCGACAAGATGCTCGACGCCTGGGATATCGACCACGTCACGCTCACCGGCGGCGAGCCGTTCGCCCGGGGAGACGTGTGGCGAGTCCTCGACGCGCTCAAGACCGCAGGCGTGCGGGTCCAGATGATCAGCAACGGTGGGCTCATCACGGATCAGATCGCCCAGCGTCTGGCGCCTTACGCTCCAAGCTATGTGCAGGTAACGCTCAATGGGCCCGACCGCGCGCTGCACGAGGAGCACGTCGGCCCGGGTCATTTTGACAAGACGGTCCGAGGCATCAAAGCACTTAAGAAGCACGGCGTGCCGGTGGTGGGATGCGTGGTCGTTACGAAGAAGAACGGCCCGGTTTTGGACCAGATCCTAGAGCTTTGGCACTCGTTGGGCGTGGACTATATAGCGCTGTCGCGATTCAGCCCGGCGGGGTATGCGGCGCGCCACGCCGCCCAACTGCTGCCATCGCGGTCTGACTTGCTGGAATCGTTCCGGCGGGGCGCCGCGGTCGCCAAAAAGCACGCGATGCGCCTTCATTGCACCATGCCGGTTCCGCCGTGTTCGCTCGAAGTGGAGGAGCTGGCTCCGATCCAGTTCGGAACGTGCCCCATCGG
This sequence comes from Polyangia bacterium, assembly GCA_030430975.1. Lineage (GTDB taxonomy): Bacteria > Myxococcota_A > Polyangia > Polyangiales > Polyangiaceae > JAUIKB01. The sequence goes on along the minus strand of JAUIKB010000141.1, from coordinate 3,711 downwards.
AACTTCCATGCAGGAGTTCGCGCTGGGCCCCGACGGTCAGCTTCGCAACTGCACGCTTCACAAGACCGCGATCGGACAGGTAGACGATATTCTGCGCGAAGACGTCGACCTCCAGGCTCTGCTCGCGGCGCCGGAGATAACGGAGTACCGCAAAGAGACGCCGGAGTTCTGCAAGGGCTGCCTACACGAGCAAAGCTGCGGTGGAGGCTGCGGGGCGGCCGCCGAATGGGTATCTGGCCACGCCAGAAAGTTCCCCGACCCGTTTGTCTGGCAGCACATCGACGACGAGCTCGCCGAAGGACTGGCCGCAAAGCGTCGCGACGGCAAAACCCACCTAGAAATGATCTTATGATCACCAACGCGCGACCCGATCGTCCGCGGGTGGCGCTACTCTGGCCCGGGGGCTTGTTCTCATCGGGAGCCAACTTCGGCGTCCCGCAGCTCCTGATGATCGCGTCGATGCTCAAGCGACAAGTCGACGCCGAGGTGGACGTCTTTGATCTCGACATGGAGCGGGCATTTGGCCCGTTCGATCTCAGCGCGCTCGGACGGCGAAACTACGACCTCATCGGACTGTCTTGCTATTCGTCGTTCGACTATCTCAAAGTCATGGAGATGGCGCGCATGATTCGCGCCGCTGCGCCTAAGGCGTGGATCGTGACGGGCGGCTATCACGCGAGCGCGCGCCCCTCTGATTTCACCCGCGACGACAGTCCGTTTGACTTCGTGATCGTAGGCGACGGCGAAATCCCCATGGCAGAGCTCGGCGATGCTCTGGTCCGTGGCCGGCGGCCGTTGAACAAGGTCCTGGGTCCGCGCTCGATGCCGAACCCAAGCGACGTGATGCCCTATGATTGGTCGTTGCTCGACCGATATCGGTCGGTGGCGCGGAGCCGCGCCTCGCAAGCGGAAATCTACCTCTCCAGGGGCTGTCCCTTCGACTGTGCATTCTGCATGGAACGCGCCAAGCGCGATGTTTCGTGGCGGGCGCTGGAGCCCGAGGCGGCCGTCGAGGAGCTGCATCGCCTCGATCGCTTCGTCGATCTCACCACATGGACGCTTTTCATCGCCGATGCGCTGTTCGGGATGAAGACAGCCTGGCGCAAAGAATTCCTTGAAGCGCTGGCGGCCAATCCCATTCGAGCCCGTAAGACGTGGCTGCTCATTCGCGTCGACCTGATCGATCATGACGACCTCAAGCTGATGGCGCGGGCCAACGTGAGCCCCGGTTTCGGCCTCGAGTCAGGCGACCCCGAGCACCTCAAGCTGATCCGAAAAGCCGGAAAGCTCGAAACCTATCTGGAGAAGATGCTGACGGTCGCCGGCTGGGCTCGCGATCTCGATGTGCCCTTCGGCGCGAATATCATCGTGGGGCACCCCGGCGAAACCGAGGCGAGCATGCGGCGCAGCGCGGAATACATGCGTAAGCTGTTTCTCGATCCGCGCGGCACGACCGGGTTTCTGTCGGTGGACCCATTTCGGCTATATCCGGGATCGCCGATCGACGAGGAGCGCGAACAGTGGGAAGCCAAGACCGGATTTTCTCCCCAGTATTATCCATGGTGGGAAGACGGTGACCAGGACTTTCTATCTGAATGGGTGCACCCATCGCACAGCCTGAGCTTCCGTCGTACGCGAGAGCTGCATCACGAGCTGTTCACGCCGATCGTTAACGGTATCCGGGAAAACTTCTCGTATTCAGGCCAAGCGCGGGACTACTACTTGGGTGCGATCGACGAACAGATCGAGCTGATGAAACCCAAGCGGCGACTCCACACGTCCGCGATGTGGCACCTGTGGAAGGGACTGACCGACGGTAGCTCGGCAGATACGCGACGCCGGCGTCTACGGCAGGACACGGATCTCGCCGAGCTGGCCGCCGAATTGCGAAGTGCGGCGGCTTTGGCGATCGACACCACGCCTGAGATCCACGCGGCGCTGTGCGCCGTGCCCAGAGAGCGATTCGTCGCGACCGAGGACATCGTCGCATCGTGCAGCGACCGCGCTCTGCAGCTGACAGAGGACGGGTCGTCGACCATTTCAGCGATGCATGCGTACGCGTTGGCGTTTACAGAGTTGGGGCTGAGTCCGGGTGACCAACTGGTGGAGCTGGGCTCGGGGTCGGGATACGGCGCCGCCCTGGCCTCGCACATCGTTGGAGACGGCGGAGCCGTTTGGACAGTCGAGTGGCACTCGCAGCTGGCGGAAACGGCGCGAGCGAACCTGGCCGACGTGGCCAACGTTACGGCTGAGCAAGGCGACGCACACGACGTGGAGCGGTGGCGCGGGGCGAAGAAGGTTTCGTGCACGTTCGCAGTATCGGAGGTACCGCAGGCGTGGCTCGACGCGCTCGCTGACGGCGGCATGCTGGTGGCTCCGGTGGGCACCGATACTCCGCAGGTGCTGAAAGCCTTCACTAAACGCGGTGAGGTGATCCGCTCGCGCGAAATCACGCCAGTGTTGTGCGTTCGGGATCGAAGCGTCGCCGAGCGGCCTCACTCGACATCTCGACCAGGCGATTGAACGATGGTGTCCAGAACGCGGCGCTGCTCAGCGTTCAACCAGCTACGTCCAGGCGCCGGCGCCTTGCCCACGGTGCGGAACCAGGTCGCGTGCTGTGACTCCAGGCCCGATGCGACGGCGCGCTGGTGGAGCAACACCAGCGCCACGTGCTCGACTCCACGTTCCGAAAGCTCGCTCCGACGCGCCACTTCGTTGACTGTTGCCTCGTGTGCCGCCTGCCAGCCCACCTCAGCCGCAGAGGGCCACCCGGGCGCATCGCGTGGAAAACCAAGCCATATGTCGCCTCGACATAGTCGACCCCGGTTCCACAGCGGTAAGCTGTGGCGGATGCCTAGCCTAGCTAGATCAGGGGCAACCTGCGTGAGCTGCCGAAACAGGGTCGGGTCGGGCGGCGCGGGCGATACGAGCTGTCGCACGCCGTCGAGTTCCAGTAGACACGCGCCTCTGAGGAAATCGATGCGGTCCCCGAGCTCCGACAAACGCGCATACGCCTCCGGCCACGCCACTTCCGAGGCTGAGAGCTCGCTCCATGAGCGCGCCGCCTGCTCCTCTGCGGTTTCCGCATCCGCGTAGAGCCAAGCCAAGAGCTGGGCGGCGGCGAGGACCTCATGAGTCGGGAACAGCTGACCGATCCATGTCGCGTCCTCACCGAGCGCCCGCTCCGAGGCCGGCCCCAGCACACCGGCCGCGAAGCCGACATACCGCGGTTCGAACAGCCCGGCTGGAATCTCTCGATGAGCGCCCACGTGGGCGAGTACATGAAAGACGGTATCTGCCCACAACACGCGCTCCATGCCGCACCAAACGGGGCCGACCGTCAATCCCGACGGCATTTTGATCTGGCGAATGCCCCCGCTTCTACTTAGACTAAAGGTTACGTTAGGGAATCTTTCGAACCAGCCTCCCAACGGATGGACCTATGATCAGCATTACGACGCTCGCCAGCGAAAAAGTTAAAGAAATCGCGGATGCCGAGGGCCTTCAGGGTCAAGGTTTGCGCTTGAGGGTGATCGGCGGCGGTTGCGCCGGCTTCCAGTACGATCTGTACTTCGAGGAGGAACCGACGCCGATGGACGAGCAGTTCGAGTCTCAGGGCGTGGCGCTCTACATCGACCCGCTGAGCTACCAGTACCTCGACGGAACGGAAATCGACTACGTGGAGGGCGTGCACGGCTCCGGGTTCAAGTT
>JAUIKB010001168.1 GCA_030430975.1 Polyangia bacterium | reverse complement strand
GATAACTGCAACGGGCGCGTCGACGAGAACCTGACCTGCGGTAGCTAGTCCATACGTCAGATTCCGCGGATTCGGGTCGACACGGGCGTCGCTGCGGGGCGTAGACTGTCCGGCGATGAGTCAAACGCTCTACGACCGTGTCTTCGACGCGCACGAGGTCCGCAAACTTCCGTCCGGACAGTCGCAGCTGTTCATGGGGCTGCACCTGGTTCACGAGGTGACGTCACCACAAGCCTTCGCGGCGCTGAAGGAGCGCGGCCTGGGCGTGCGCTGTCCGGAGCGCACGTATGCAACGGCCGACCATATCGTCCCTACCGACACCCTGCTCCGCCCCTACGCCGACACGCTCGCCGAACAGATGCTGGCGGCCTTGGAAACGAACGTCGCCGAGCACCGCATCAGGTACTTCTCGCCAGCCAAAAAACAGAACGGCATCGTCCACGTGATCGGACCTGAGCTCGGCTTGACGCAACCGGGTATGACGATCTGTTGCGGCGATTCCCACACGTCCACGCATGGCGCGTTCGGCGCGCTGGCATTCGGCATCGGCACATCGCAGGTCCGCGACGTCCTCGCCACGCAAACGCTCGCGATGGACCGGCTCAAGGTGCGACGCATCGAAGTGAACGGCTCGCTCGGCGTTGGCGTGTACGCCAAAGACGTGGCGCTTCACATCATCGGGCAGCTCGGCGTCGAGGGCGGCGTGGGACACGCATACGAATTCGCGGGCTCGGTGTTCGACGCCATGTCGATGGAAGAGCGGATGACGGTGTGCAACATGAGCATCGAGGGTGGCGCGCGCTGCGGCTACGTGAACCCCGACGAGACGACGTTCGACTACGTCAAGGGTCGTCCATTCGCGCCTAGCGACTCCGATTGGGACAGCGCGCTCAGCTACTGGCGCGGCCTGGCGAGCGACGGAGACGCTAGCTACGCCGACGTCGTGCGCATGAACGCAGCCGACATCGAACCGGTCATCACGTGGGGCATCACGCCGGCTCAGTCGATCGGCATCACCGGCACGCTCCCAACGGCTGACGCATCCCCCCTCACCGAAGAGGCGCTGCGCTACATGGGGCTCGAGGCCGGCGCCAAAGTTGTCGGCATGCCAGTGAACGTCGCGTTCATCGGCAGCTGCACTAACGCACGATTCAGCGACTTTGAAGAGGTCGCGAGATTGCTCAAAGGCACTGGCGCCAAGGTCAACAGTGGCGTGCGGGCACTGGTCGTTCCCGGCTCCTACGCCGTAAAGCAACAGCTGGCCGAACACGGTTACGACGAGGTATTTCGGGCTGCAGGTTTCGACGTACGCGAACCCGGTTGCTCGATGTGTCTGGCGATGAACCCGGACAAGCTGACCGGCAGCGAAGTGTGCGCGTCGTCTTCGAACCGAAACTTCAAGGGTCGGCAAGGTTCGCCGACCGGACGGACGCTGCTCATGAGTCCGGCGATGGTCGCCGCGGCCGCGGTTACCGGCGCGGTCAGCGACGCACGACAGGTATTCGGTTCAGCGCTCGGGGAGGCCAGCTGATGACGGCTGACGCGAAACGCACTCGAATATCTGGCAAGCTGATCGTTCTGCCGGGCAACGACATCGACACCGATCGGATCATCCCCGCGCGGTTCCTCAAGAGCATCGTGTTCGAGGGACTCGAGGAGCACGTCTTCGCGGACGATCGCAAAGCGGCAGCCGATGCTGGTCACACGCACATCTTCGATGATCCGGGCTTCGCGGATGCGAGCATCCTGGTCGTCGGCCGCAACTTCGGCTGCGGTTCG
>JAUIKB010000140.1 GCA_030430975.1 Polyangia bacterium | reverse complement strand
ATGACGAGCTTCAGCTCCTTGGCAACATTGACGGGAAGCGCTTGCTGCATCTGCAGTGCAACTCCGGCCAAGACACGCTCAGCTTGGCGCAGCTCGGTGCGAACGCGACAGGAGTTGACATCTCCGACACGGCGATCAGCACCGCTAAGCAACTGAGCCGCGACTCCGGCATCCCCGCGCGGTTCATCAGAGCCGAGATCGTCAGCTGGCTCACCGACGGCGCGCCTGGCGATCGGTTCGACATCGCCTTTGCATCATACGGAGTGCTCGGGTGGATCGACGACCTCGCCGCTTGGATGCGCGGCGTCGCGGGTCGGTTGGTCCCAGGGGGCAAGCTGGTAATCTTAGAATTTCACCCGTTGGTCTGGTCGATCGACGACACGCTGTCGTTTAAGGACCCCTACTTCGCCGACTCACCGTTTGTCGAACCGGTTGGCGACTATGTTGGCAAAAGCGCGGGGAGCCTTTCGCCGTCAGGACATCTTGCCGGCGTCACCGACTTCGACAATCCGGAGCAGGGCATTTCGTTCCAGTGGACCACCGCCGATGCCATACAGCACGTGATCGACGCCGGCCTAGCGCTGCGCACCGTCAAAGAATATCCCTACTGTAACGGATGTAAGTTCATGACGAACCTGCGTGAGCTCCCTGGAAATCGGTATACGCTGCCGGAGGGATCTCTTCCGCTTCAGCTTGGGCTCGTCGCAGAACGCCCGCTTGCCTAGCGCTCGGCTATTTGGCTGCCGTGGACACCGAGTGGCACGACGCGCAGGTTTGCAGCAACGCTGCATAGATCGCGGCACGCTCGGCAGGCTTCTTCTTCGTTTCGGCTTGCTCGACCAGCTTCTTGAGTCTGTCGGCAGCACTGCGGGCGTGCACTCCGCCCTGCTTCAGCACCTCTTTGGGGAAGGGGTCTCCCTTCAGCGCTTCGACACCGGCGTTCCACGCCGCGTCCGACGGCACATACAGGCCTTCCCACAAGCGATCGGTGCCCCACGTGTGTCGACGCATACGGCCCTTGATGTTTTCGCTCGGATCCGGCGGCGTGCCGAACTCGACTTTCGGGACAACCGTGCTCCGATGGCACGTGCCGCAAGCAACTCCGATGTCGGCCGCAGCCGCAGCCACCGCAGAGATATCGGGGCTCTTCGTGACGCGTACTGACGCTTCCCTCAAGGCACTGGCCGCTACCTTACCTTTCGTAAACTTCTTGCCTTCTAAGGCCTTGGCAAGCGCCTCGCCGGGAGCCACAGCGGCGGATAGATCGCCGTTGATGATCGCGTTGCGAATCAGTTCGGTTTCGTGGAAGTGCGCGCGCATCAGTTTCTCGCGCGGCGAACCGGGTCGGGGTGTCGCTGGCAGCGGTGGCGCGATCCGTGGCCGCGTTCCGCCTTCCGCGTCCGGTGGTGCATCCGCTGGCTCTGGTTCTGGAGCGTCTGCTGTGGGTGGCTCGGGCGTGGCTAGCGGTTCGGGGGCCGGCTCGGGCGACGGCGACTCCGCAGGCTGCGAGCCAGGCGACCCGCAGCTGGCCAAAACGAGCAGAGAAGCAGCTAGTGTGCGTGGTAATATCGACTTCATGGACGCTCCGAAACTCACCCATAGCAATCGCCATGCCCACGCGAACCGAGACGCAGTTTCGCTCAACTCCGGCTGTCGGCGGCCGTAGGTCACGCAGTAAGTGCACCGCCCACTTGCACGCACCGCAAGGCGTGCGCCCTCGCAGCCCGCTACTCGCCGCGCATCGTCCTACACGCCACTATACACAGCGCCCGTTCATCAGCGCTGTGGTCCTGTCTAGCGGCGCGCGACCCGACCGGTCGCGGCTAGATAGTTGGCGCGCATGCGCTGATATTCGGCGAGCGCCGCGGCTTCCTTTGCGGCAGCGTCGGCATCCGCGGTCTCACGAATGGTGAGCAGCAACAGGTCACTACTACCCAGGGCCACCTTGCGACGCTCTGCTTCCGCCAGCTGCGATGTCGCTTGCCGGGTGCGGCGAGCGAGCCCGACAAGGCGATGGGCAGCCTGCATCGCGGTAAACGCGACCTTCACATCCGCAACGATCTTGTCTCTCTGGGCACGTTGCTTCGCGATCACACCTAAGCGTTTGGCTCTCGCGGCCTTGGCTTTGCCGCGCGCCTTGCGCATCGGGACCGCCACCGAAACAGTCACGCCCAACGCGACGTCCAGAGGTCGCAGGGTCTCCGAGCCGGTCCCGAAATCCTTCCCGCCCTCTGCCCATAGTCGGATGTCTGGAGCCGTTTGGTTGTCCCAAAGATCGGCTTCGACGCCGGCTTGCTTCGCCTCCAGCTTGAGGGCGCGCATTTCGGGTCGGCGCTTGAGCGCGCCTTTGATATCTCGCCGCAAGCGCGTGAGCTTCAACTTGGTTGACTGCGGAAGCTTGTCGGGCAGCTGGTTTGCGGAGGGCACAATCGGGCGTCCACGCGAGTTTCGGTAGAACAGCGACAGTTTCAGCGCCGCCTGGCGGAGCTTCTGCGTAGCCGTTACAACGCGAGCCTCTCGAGACAGGATGCTGCGCTGGTTGTCGACCAATAGGATGCCCGCAGCGTCCCCGGTTTCAGCTCTTCGCTCCAAACCTTTGCCGCGCACCTGCGCGACTCTGAGCAGTTCGCGCTCGATCTCGAGTTTGCGCCCGGCTTCGACCCAGGTCCAGTAGGCGTGCGCAGCAGCATTGGCTAGTAGCAGCCGAAACGCCTTCAACTCGTAGCGTACCTTCTTTGACTCCAAGTCCGCTTTGCGCATGCCGGCGCGGTTCAGGTCGATGCGCCCATCGCGCCACAACGGCAATTCCAATCCAGCCCGGAACTCGCCACCCGATAGCGTCTCGATCTGCCCATCGTAAATCGGAATCCGTCCGCCCAAGCTCCGCCGCCAGCCGGCATACAATTCCGCACCGTACAGCGTGGTCGCCTGCGAAAGCAGTGCCTCCAACTGGCCCTTGTCATAGTAGCCAAGCACCCACCGCTTCGCACCGAGCTTGACCTTGGTGTCGAGACCGCCGCGCGATGCCAAGCGGTCTCCGTCGGCGCGGCGCACATCCTGGCGCGCGCGCGTTAGCTCAGGGTGGCGCGCCTGAGCTCGCTTGAGCACAGTGGAAAGCCGAAGGGGTGCGCGCTTCGGCGCGGCATGCGCCTCTGCGGTGCACAACGACGACAACAAGACAACGCATCCGAAGCCAATCCAAGCTCTTCGAATCCTCTGCACCAGTCCCTTCACTTAGCGCCCCCTCGTGGCTTCGACTTGTCGGCGGTCGTCGCCGGGGCCTCAACAGCCGGTGGAAATCCGTTGAGCTGTCGCCACAGCTCGTAGCCAATCTTCACCTCGTTGAGCAAAACCCAGCCGCTTACCCGAACACCTTGCCGTAGGTATCGGGCGTCCGGCCACTGCTCTCCCCGCGCTGGCACAATGACCACACGAAAGCGACCCTTACCGTCGTCAGCGGAGTCCACCAGAGCGACGCGGCCACCGAACGTGCCCACGGCTACCGACGGCCACCCGGTGAACTGCACCGCAGGCCACCCTTCAAACTGAACGCGCACATCGCGCCCCGGCGTGATCAGCGGAGCGTCGTTGCCGCTGACCCAGATCTCGACGGCGCGGGACTGAGCATCGGGCACCAGGACCGCCAACGCCTCACCGGGCTTGACCCAGTGCCCAACACCATTGGCGACCAGTCGCAACACGGTCCCGTCGCTTGGAGCCTTGACCGTCAGCGAACCGACCTGTGTCGCCTTGACCCTGGCTTTGCTGGACGCTTCATCCGCCTTAGCCTGTTCCTGCTTCATCTTCTGAACGTTGGCCTTCGCCTTCTCAACCTCCGCCTGTTCCTTGTGCTTGACCTGGGAGAGCTTGGCGCGCGCCGAGCCCACAGCGCGTTTTGCAGCTCGAAGCTTAGCCTTGGCCGAGTCGCGCTTGGTACGCGCTTCAACGATCTTGAGTTTGGCCAGTTCGAGTTTGCGGCGCGACGCTAGCTTCTCCGCCTCGAGAGTCTTCTGTCGATCGTAGTTAAGCTTCGCAGTCGCAAACGCGGCGGTGGCCGCCTCCAAATCCTGTTGGGCCGCGTCCCGCCTGTCAGAAGCCATCGACACCGCCAGCTCTGCGCTGGAAATGGCGGCTCGGCGGGCAGCTTCAATTGAACTTAGCCGGGATTCGCCCACCGCCACGGCGAGCTTCGCCGCACGAGCGCCACTTTGCACGAGGTTGCTTTGCTCTTCTAGGCGGCTACGAAGATTGGGATCGTTATCTGCCAGTTCCGCGATCAGGTCACCGGCCTTGACCACCGAGCCTTCGCGAACATGCCAACGGACGATTCGGCCCTTGATCGGCGCCTCGATGGTCTGCTGTCGCTCGGTTGGAGCAAACGCGACTACGCGCCCCTCACCTCGCACCGACTGCCTCCACGGCGCAAAGAACATCACTACGATAGAGACCAAGACACCGTATGTCAGCAATCGGGCAACCCGACTCGTGACGGGATGGCTTCGAGTCAACGCCAATGGCGACGTGGAAAAAGCTAAGGCTGTCTGCGATCGATCATTCATGATTCGCCTCCGGCACCACCACACGCATTTCGCAGCGGTCGATCAAAAGTGGATCGCGCGTTTGGACGATAACGGTCCAGGCGCGTTCAGGCCGCAGCAGCAGATCCGCAAGGACCTTGCCCGCTGCTGACGAGAGGTCGACGTCATTGAACAGCCCGTCGATCAGTACCACTCGCGGTCGGTGCAATAGCACCCGCGCGACATGCACGCGAACACGGTCCAACCGCGGGAGCGGCGGCGCTCCCTGTCCGACCGCCGTCGAGAGGCCGTCCGGGTATCGGTTCAAATCGAAGCCCACACGCTCGAGCGCGGCGCGCGCCTGGTCCACATCGACCGCGCGAGGTCCAAACTGTAGATTTCCCAGGATCGTATCCGGTAGCAGCGGCGTGTCGTCCAAACGCCATACAGCGTCGCCGAGTTCGCCTTTGTCCAGCTTGCGCACGTCGACCGAGTCGACGAGTGCCAATATGCCGGAGTGCGTTCGCTTGCCCTGAATTGCATCGAACATCATGTCCGCGGTTTCGGAACTACCGCTCAAAGCCGTCGCCGACTGAGGCGCTACGGTGACGTCTCCGCACACCACACCGGACACGCGCACGGAGGGTGCGCGGTCTGAGCGACCAAACGCGCGGCCCTCCGGAATAACCGGAAGACCGAGAATCTTCGTGACCTTCGCCATGCCGGACACCATGTCGAACGCTTTTTCGAGGTGGTTGCCGAGTTTTCCGAAGCCCACCGCAATGGCGGCGACCACTAGCTCGGCTGCAACGAGCTGACCCAGCGTAAGCTCGCGCTCCATCACAAGGATTCCACCCAGCACCAGCAAGGCGACCGGCATCACGACCTGCAGGATTAGGCCCCCGGCGACGTATCGCATGACGATCCGGAAGTGGGCCGCGCGACTATCGAGATAGCCGCGTACCAACCCGTCCGTTCGTGCCTCAGCGTAAGCGGCTCCGGACGCGCTCGCGAACTGATCGTCACCGTGGGCAATCGTCTGCAGCCAGCCGGCGACAGCATATCGGGCCTTGGATTCGATCAGCGCTGTATCGGTCGCCTCCCAGAACGAGCTCGCGAGCACCACAATGAGCAGAAGCGCCAGCACCACGTCGAACGCCAGCAGGTACGGATGGTAGAACGCCAACAGCACCATGCCTGTCACGGTTTGCAGTGCGAGCCCGAGGGCATCCAAGAGCAGCGTCGCCCCTGCCTTCTGGAGTTTCACAACGTCGAAGTAGTGCAGCGCGTGCTGCGGCAAGTCGGCGGTTTTGCGGGTCTCGTGGGAGATCAGCGGTAGGCGGCGGCCGTAGTCCGTCGCAACCCGCACGAGCACGCGGCGCTGCAGCATTTCGACGACGTACACGCGCAGCGCCTTCAATGCACCAGACAGCCCCAAACCACCGAGCAATAGGATCGATAGAACGATGAGCGGCTGCCGGAGCGTCGTGAAGGCGATCGAACTCACCAGCGCCTGTACTGCGATGGGGGCGAGCAAGGAGAGTATCCCGATCACGATCGCGTAGATCACGACAAGGCGCATGTCGCGAGCCTCCAGCGATAGGTACCGTCCCACCGAGCGCCACGCCCTCCGGCCTTGCGACACACCGGAGTCCTCTTCTCGTACCAGCCGGTCGAGCGGCAGTCGGCGCTCGAACGTTAGCGCAGGCACCATCTCGTCAGCGTTCTGGAACCAGGCGTCGAGTTCTGGCAGGGACACCAGTCGCCGACTGTGCCCCACTCCGTTGAAGCACTCCACGTCCAGCCGCTTCGACGTGACGGACTTGGGCAGAATCCATGTCGCGGAACCACCCTCCGTCAGGACGGCTGTGACGAGGCGCTCTGAGTCGTTCGCTGCGGCAAAAAGGTCACGCGCCGCGACCTGAGCTTGCCGAACGGTCAACCCGAGACTCGACGCCCCGTGACTGACTGCACTCACCATGCCGTCGCCCAACGCCAAATCTCGCGACGGCAGTTCGCTCACCACCCGCTCGCAGTCGGCCAGCGTCTTCGGCTGCCCAACGGCCGTGCAAACGCTGAACAGGAGTTGCGACACGCCGGCACGCACGCGCACCAGTTGACTGGCGGCGTCCTGCGCTGTCGGGAGTGCGGGCTGCATGGCTTTCCTTTTAGGTACTTCGGTTCACGTAGTCAATGTCCAGAATAAAAATGCATGAATGTTTTTTCTGGTATTGCTTTTCTTGTAATCTGTTGCATATAACAGGACGAGATGAGCGACCCACTAGCGCAGCACACCGGCCCGTCGTGGACGTTTCTGAGCAACCACGCGCATGTACTGGTATGTTTGGCTCGTGACCGAGACGCACGTCTGCGGGACATCGCCCTACAAGTCGACATCACGGAACGCGCTGTGCAGAAAATCGTTTCCGATCTCGAGGCAGCCGGAGTCGTAACGAGGATCCGCGAGGGGCGCCGCAACCACTACGAACTCACGCTCGGCGAGCCGCTCAGGCACTCTTTGGAACAAGGTCGCACAGTAGAAGACCTGCTCGGCGCCATCCTGTCAGCCGCCGAGCTGCGCCGCCTAAAACGCTAGGGGCGCCACAGACAATCCTGACGATGTGTCACGCCCCTACAGTCGTCCGGTGATCTCGCCTGCGTCGGGAAACCGCTGCTCCGCACCCTTGCTGAAGATCGTCCGCCCGTCGACGACTACATCGAACTGGCCTACCTTCCCAGACTTGAGCTCGGCTTTGACGCCCGAGTGCTCCTCTATCTCGGCTGCGACACGCGCAGCCTTGGGTTCATAGTTTCAGCGAACGCAGTAGTAGATTTCCACGGTCATCGGGGAAGTGTGCGGCCGCGCAACGCGGCGTCAAGCGATGATCGTCCGGCACAAAACGCAGCCGTCCGCCCGGATCGATCCGGGCGGACGGTGGCTGGCTCTCAAGCAGCCTAGGCTGCGCTGTTGACGCCGAGGTTGGCGGCGTCTTGGAAACCCAATCCGTCTGCGGGGTCGCCAGCGTCGGCTGATTCGAGCGCCGCGACGAGCACTTCTGACATGTCCGACACCGGTATGAACTCCATGTCGTCGCGCACGTGCTCGGGAACATCGTCGAGGTCGATTTCGTTCTTTTGCGGCAGAATCACGCGACGGATGCCGGCTCGGTGTGCTGCCAGCACTTTGGCTTTGATGCCGCCCACCGGTAGGACTCGCCCGCGCAACGTGCACTCGCCGGTCATCGCCGTGTCCGATCGAACCTTCCGCTCGGACAGCAGCGACGCGAGCGCGGTGAACATCGTGACGCCGGCGGATGGACCATCCTTTGGAACGGCGCCTGCCGGCACGTGAATGTGGATGTCGTCCTTGTCGAAGTCGGTGTCCAAGCCGATGTCCGTCGCATGGCTCCTGACGTAAGTCAGCGCGGCGCGGGCGGACTCCTTCATTACGTCGCCGAGTTGACCCGTAATCTCTAGCCGCCCCTTCCCCGGCATGCGGGACGTCTCGATGAAGAGGATGTCGCCGCCAACAGGCGTCCAAGCCAAGCCCGTGGCAACTCCACTGAGGCTGGTACGCTCGGCGACGTCCGACCGGAACTTCGGTTTGCCCAGGTAGTCGGCCACATCATCAACACCGATACGAATCGACAGCTGTTGGTCCACGTCACTCTTGGCGAACTTGAGCGCCACAGCCCGGCACAGTCGCATCAACTCGCGGTCCAGTTGCCGGACCCCCGCCTCGCGGGTGTAGTCGGCAATGATCGCGTCGAGCGCAGCATCCGTGACCGACAATGCCGCGTCCGGAATGCCGACATCGGAGCGCCGCTTGGCGAGCAGGTGACTCCGCGCAATGCTGGCCTTTTCTACCTGCGTGTAGCCCGCCAGTTCCACGATCTCCAAACGATCTCGAAGCGGCGGCGAGAGCGTCTGCAGCGTGTTGGCGGTGCAGACAAACAACACTTCGCTCAGATCGAACTCGGTGTCGAGATAGTGATCGGTGAAACGAGAGTTTTGCTCAGGATCCAGGACCTCCAGCAGCGCCGCCTCGGGTGAGCCGTTCCAACCACTGCCCAGTTTGTCGATCTCGTCGAGCAACATCACCGGATTCTTGGCGCCCGCTTTCTTGAGCCCGTGAATGAGCCGGCCGGGCAAAGCACCGATATACGTGCGTCGATGACCCCGGATGTCCGCTTCGTCGCGCACGCCACCCAGCGCTACTCGCACGAACGGTCGCCCGGTGGCGTCGGCGATCGACTGTCCCAACGAGGTCTTTCCCACGCCGGGCGGACCCACCAAGCAAAGGATCGTGCCGCGCCGATTGCCGGACAGCTTCTGCACCGCCATGTGCTCCAAGATGCGCTTCTTAACGTCATCCAGGCCGGCATGGTCCGCGTCGAGCTGGCTCGATATCGAGTCGATGTCTTCAACGGTATCGGCGCGAGTGTCCCAAGGGAGACTCGCGATCCAGTCCAGGTAGTTGCGGATCACATTCGCCTCGGGACCTTGCCCGCCGGTCGCTTCGAGTCGACCCAGCTCACGAGCCGCCACCTTTTGCACGTCTTCGGGCAGCCCTGCGTCTTCAAGCTTCTTAGCGATGCGCTCGAATTCGTCGTCACCTTGCTCGTTCAGCTCCTTGCGGATCGCCTTCATCTGTTCGCGAAGCAGCACTTCCTTCTGCTGCTTGCCAAGCGATTCGCGCACTTCCCGCTGAATCTTTTGCCGGAGATTCGCCGTGTTGCTCAAAGTGCCTAGTAGTTCGACGATCTTGCGAAGCCGACGTGCCGCATCGCCTTCTCCAATCAAAGTCGACGCCGTTCCCGCATCCAGACCGAGGCCCGCAGCGATGGCGTCCGCGTAGCCAGTGAAGAAGCCCGGCAAGTGTCGCATCGCCTCGACGACCATGCGGTCTTCGGCGAAGGTGACGGCCTGGTCGCCAATCCGCGCGAAGTACTCCTCGATCTGCTGGGCCTTCAATCCGCGTTGCTGTTCGAGCAGCGAT
>JAUIKB010001167.1 GCA_030430975.1 Polyangia bacterium | reverse complement strand
ACTGCTCTATGTTTCTCTGCAAAGCGGGCCGCGTGGGCTTGAGATCCGCATTCGGCCGCTCCGGGGGGCAACGGTCGCCGGCCTTCACCAAGCCATCGCTGATGCCCACTCTGCAGCGGTCCGGCGGATTCCCGAGCACTGGCTGTGGATGGCGACGACGATCGAACGATTGCCAACAAGCGGACGCGGTGTACGCTCTGGGTTTGGCTGATTCCTCACCAGACATCATCCCGCAGCCACACAGCGGAGTCGATATCAAGTCATTGCCGATCGGGCCTGAAGAAGCGTTTGTGCTGTCCCGCGTGGACGGCTTCTGTTCGATAGTTGAGATCGCTCTGGCAACAGGTTTAGACGCGGCGCGCGTGGGCGAGGCCGTGGCGAAGCTCGCTGAGCTCGGCGCCGTCAGCGTCGGCTCGGACAATCCCAACACAACGCGACCACCGCAACCCAGCCGCAGCCCAAAGCCAGAACCCGACCCGGCCAAACGAACCGCCAGCGTGTCTCGTCTGGCGCGTCCGGTCTTAGAATCCACCTCGCCTGTCATGTCCAGTCACCCGGGCGCCGCAAGCTACGACACCGCCCTGTTAGATGAGCCCGACGTCGACTTGAGTCGCGATATCCGAAGGCAGGTCCTGGAAAAGTTCGACATCCTAGACACCGCAGATCACTACGAGCTGCTGGGGGTAAGCCGCGACGCCGAGAAAAAGTTCATCAAGCGCGCCTACTACGACCTCGTCATCATTTACCATCCTGACAAATACTTCGGAAAAAAACTCGGCTCGTTCGCACCGAAGATCGGCAAGGTCTTCGAGCGCATGACCAAGGCTTACGAAACGCTGACGCGGAAGCGCACGCGCGCCGAATACGATGCCTATCTGGGCGGTCGCGAGCGCACGGCGCAGCTAGACAGCTCGCGAACCAATCTGCAGCGTCAGCGCGACGAGCTCGAACGGGTTCAGCGAGAACTCGAGCGCGAGGCCCGCGCGCAAGCGTCGAGCCGACCGTCGATGTCCTCGGTACAGGTCCGCCGACCGCCCGATCCTGCCGCTCGGCGAGCAGCGCTCCGGCGCCGGCTTGGCGGCCGCGGCAGCGAACCCACCCCCACCACAACCGATCCCGCACCGCCACCGCCCAGCCCTGAACAGGTCCTGGACGCGGCTTCCGACGATCTGAAGCGACGTTACGAGCAACGGCTGTCCAAGATGCGCCAAGACCGCGTCGGCCGCTACCAGCGCGTAGCGCAAGAGGCGCTCGAGTCGGACGACCCGGTCAGCGCAGCCAATGCCCTCCGCATCGCTGCATCGCTCGCGCCCAACAACACCGAGATTGCCGCAACGCTGGAGGCGACCAGCAAACGCGCCGACAAGGTCGTCGCGGAAAGCTACTCGGAGCAGGCTCGCTACGAAGAACGCAACGGCAACCTACTTGAAGCTGCAAACTCTTATGGACGCGCGGCGCGCGCCGCACACGACAACCCGCGTCTGTTTTACAAGGCGGCGAGCCTGCTCGTCAGAAGCGAGGGCGACTCGAAGACCGCCGTCGAGATGGCCAAGAGCGCTGTGTCTCTGGCGCCCGATCGGGTCGAGCACCGCCTGGTACTCGCCCGAGCGTTTGCGATGGCCGGCATGATGAAGAGCGCCCTGGCCGAAGTCGATCGCGTCCTTGAGTCCCATAAGGGCAACGACGAGGCGAAACAACTCCTGCGGGAACTGCGCCGCTCGTGAAGCGCTTCTGTAAGCACTTCGATCGGCCTGGAAATACCGACCAAAAGGCCCGAACTATTCT
>JAUIKB010000139.1 GCA_030430975.1 Polyangia bacterium | reverse complement strand
TCGACGGACCATTCACCGGCGCCGCCGGATTGAGGAGCCGAAGTGGGTGCGGCTGCGGCCGCGGCAGGTGCCGCAGCGGGTGGAGCTGAAGCCGGAGCGGCGGCCGCTGGTGCGGCGCTAGGCCCTTGGTCCGCTGCGTAGACGCTGGCCGGCTGCACCTTGCCATCGATAACGATGGTGGTGCCGCACTTGCGGCAGCGGATCTTCGCGAGCCGGTCCATGACCTTCTCATCGGCGATGGAGTACTTCGCTGAACAGGAGGGACATGCGATCTTCACGAGGAGCTTCAGCCTTTCGACGCCATGAGCGAGGTTGCTCTGAGCGGTGACAGATTGTTCATATATTACCAAGACCTACAAGAACGTTCACGTTTTCGGTAACCCAAACGTGATTTTCCGAAAGAATTCTAGCGGACTGGCAACGGTGTGGCGGTCTTCCAGTAGTGGCGGAACGCCGACAAAAGCGCGACCAGCCGATTCTACGGTAGCATGCCGGTTGGGTCGCGCGATTCATACGAAGTGGTGGACACATCGCCGGGTTCGGTCCTTGGATCGAACCGCCAGAAATTCTACAGGATCGCGCAAAGTTCGGCCGCTTTCAGGCATGACACGGAGATTGAGCACACATGGGAACCGCAGACGGTCCGAAACTAGCAGGCCTCAACGGGCCTGAGGGCAGGGGCGCGCTGCCTCCGCTTTCAGCCTCGCCGCCCGTTGAGCGGGTGGCCATCGAGGAGCGCGTCGGTGCGCTGGCGCGCCGCAGCATCAAGACCACGGCGAAAAAGGCGGGTTTGCTCCTGGCGATCCGGATGATGGACCTGACAACGCTGGAGGGTAAGGACTCGCCAGGCAAGGTTCGGGCGTTGTGCCAAAAAGCTCGTTGGCCCGATCGAACTCGTCCCGAGATTCCCTCGGTGGCTGCGGTGTGCGTCTATCCGAACCTCGTTCCGGTCGCAAAGGAAGCGCTCGAAGGCTCGGGCGTTCACATCGCGTCGGTCGCGACCGCATTTCCAAGTGGCCTTAGCCCGCTATCGATCAAGCTCGACGACGTCCGGCGTGCCGTCGAATACGGCGCTGACGAGATCGATATGGTGATCGACCGCGGCGCGTTTCTGTCCGGTGAGGAGCAGAAGGTCTTTGACGAGATAGCCGCGATCAAAGAGGCCTGCGGTGATGCACATCTGAAGGTGATCTTAGAAACCGGCGAGCTCGGTTCATACGATAACGTGCGACGCGCGAGTGACGTCGCGATGTACGCAGGCGCTGACTTCATCAAGACATCGACCGGCAAGATCCAGCCGGCAGCGACGCCAGCTGTCACGCTCGTCATGCTGGAGGCGATCCGGGAATTTTACTTCAAGACCGGCCGCTATATCGGCATGAAGCCCGCCGGGGGCATCCGCGCCGCGAAGCAGGCTCTGCACTATCTCGTGATCGTCAAAGAGACACTCGGCGACGCGTGGCTTACGCCGGAGCTGTTCCGATTCGGCGCGAGCACGCTACTGAACGATGTGCTGATGCAGCTGGTAAAGCTGGAAACCGGCGCCTACCAGGCCGCCGAGTACTTCTCCCGGGATTGACTGCAGACGCTCCCATAATCGGAAAATACCTGAGGAAAAAACGTGGCGATAAAGCTAGTTGAAGACGGTCCTGAGACCCAGAGCACCCACCAACGTCGGCGCGGCGAGCGCCGACTCGACTTTGGCACGGCGTGGGAGTACGCACCCGCTCCCGAACGGCCTGATCACGTCAGGTTGCGCGATCGCTACGGTTTGTTCATTAACGGGCGCTGGGTATCTCCCGAGAGCGGTAAGTTCTTCAAGACCATCAACCCCGCAACCGAAGAGCCGATAGCGGAGATCGCTGAAGGCTCGGAAGCCGACGTTGAACGCGCGGTCGCGGCGGCGCGCCAGGCATACGAGTCGGTCTGGAGCAAGATGCGACCGCTGGAGCGCGGCAAGTACGTTTACCGCATCGCTCGCGCAATTCAGGAGCGGGCTCGTGAGCTTGCGGTCGTCGAATCGATGGACGGCGGCAAACCCATCAAAGAGAGCCGAGACTTCGACGTGCCGACGACAGCGGCGCATTTCTTCTACAACGCGGGTTGGGCGGACAAGCTCAGCTATGCGTTCCCTGGCCGAGCTGTGCGCCCGCTCGGTGTGGCTGGCCAGATCATCCCGTGGAACTTTCCCCTGCTCATGGCTGCGTGGAAAATTGCTCCGGCGCTAGCCTGCGGCAACACGGTGGTGCTCAAACCGGCGGAAACGACCCCGCTTACAGCCTTGCTGTTGGCAGAGATCATTCGGGAAGCCGAGCTTCCCCCGGGTGTTGTCAACATCGTGACCGGGGCCGGCGCCACGGGGGCTGCCCTCGTCAACCATCCCGACGTGGACAAGATCGCTTTCACCGGCTCGACCGCCGTCGGCAAGTTGATTCAGCGTGCGCTGGCGGGGACCGGCAAACGCATGACGATGGAGCTCGGCGGCAAAGCGGCGAACATCGTGTTCGCCGACGCGCCGCTGGATCAAGCGGTCGAGGGCATCATCAACGGGATCTTCTTCAATCAGGGGCACGTGTGTTGTGCCGGCTCACGTTTGCTGGTCGAGGAGGGGATTCACGACGTGCTGGTCGCCAAGCTCCGCGATCGCATGGCGACGCTACGAGTTGGCGATCCGCTCGATAAGAACACCGACATCGGCGCGATCAACTCTCGCGAACAGCTGGAACGAATCGAGCAGCTCGTCCAGGTCGGCGAGGACGAGGGGGCCGAACGCTACACGGCACCTTGCCCGCTGCCGGAAAAGGGCTTCTTTTTCTCGCCGACTATCTTCACGGGTGTTGCGCAATCCCATGCCATCGCCCGCGAAGAGATCTTTGGGCCGGTGCTCAGCGTGCTGACGTTTCGGACCGAATCCGAAGCGGTTGAGCGCGCCAACAACACCTTCTACGGCCTGTCGGCTGGGATTTGGTCGAACAAGGGCGCACGGCTGTTCAAGCTGGCAACGCAGCTCGAGGCAGGGGTCGTGTGGGCTAACACGTACAACAAGTTCGATCCGAGCTCGGCGTTCGGTGGCTACAAGGAAAGCGGCTTTGGGCGCGAAGGGGGCCGCCACGGCCTACTGCCGTATCTGGTCGTCGAATAAGGGTAAGCAACCATGGCTGAAAAAAGAAAAAAGAACTCTGACCGGCGCCGCCCCGGCGCGGATTATGTCGAAACCGTCGACGCGCCGGATCCCGTCGGGCGGCTGTCGGTGAAAAAAACGTGGAAACTCTACATCGGCGGCGCGTTCGTACGCAGCGAGTCCGGCCGCTACCTGCAGACCGCAGATAAGCAGGACAATTACGCACGCGCGTCTCGAAAGGACGTTCGAGACGCCGTGAAAGCGGCGGTCGCGGCCCAGCCCGGTTGGGCCGGCCGGACTGCGTACAACCGAGGTCAGATCCTGTATCGGCTGGCCGAAGTACTCGAAGGCCGCCGTGATGAATTGATCGCCAGTTTGACGCTAGGCGGGGCTTCGGACGCTGCAGCCGAAGTCGATGCAACGATCGATCGCGCCGTGAGCTATGCGGGCTGGACCGACAAGGTGCATGCGCTACTGGGAACTCACAATCCCGTAAGCGGTCCGCATTTCGGGTTCAGCATTCCAGAGCCGGTCGGTGTCGTGGCGTGTGTGGCTCCCGACCGACCCGCACTGCTGGGCTTGGTCGGCGCGATTTGTCCGATCATCGCCACCGGCAACACCCTCGTTGTGTTGGCGTCTGAGCTCGATCCCCGAACAGCCCTCGTGTTGGCGGAATCCCTGGCCACCAGCGACGTGCCGGGCGGCGTGGTGAACATCCTCACGGGCAGTCGCGACGAGCTGGCCGAACACATGGCGAAGCACCAGGGTGTACGGGCCCTCGACCTATGGAACATCGACGGCGAGGCGGCAAAACAGCTTGAGCTCCTCGCTACCGAGAACGTGAAGCGGGTAACGCGAAGGCTTCAGCCTGCGGAGGCTTGGTACGATGCAGATGAATGTACGTCGCTGACCTGGCTGTCGAGCTTCTTGGAAATCAAGACGGTCTGGCACCCGATGGGCGCGTAGCCCGGCTCGTGCGCGCGGGAGCGGACCGAAGCGTTGGGGTGAGCATCCCATCGCGGCTAGCTCCCGTCGGGGGCTAGCTTCTCATTGCCGCTAGCTTCCCATTGCAAAGAGGGCCAGATCGAGTGCGTCGATGCGCTCGTCCAGGTCGGGGTTGTCGGAACCGTCGTGGTACAGCGCCAGCTTGAGTTCTCGTTTGGCGCCCTCGAGATCGCCGACGCTGATCAAGTCGTCTGCCTTGCGCGCACACATTTTTGCGGCGGCCGTCTTGCAGATGTCCTCAAGGGACAGCGCACTACCGCCGGTCGTCGCGCCGCCAGTAGGCACGTCGTCGCCGTCGAGCCGCAGGTGACCCTTTGCCAGTGCTAAGTCGTAGCGAGATCGCAGCTCCGGGTTTGCCAAGATGCGATAGGCCTCCACGCCGCGTCGAAATATCGTCCGCACGGCCTGAAGCAGCTCTGCGTCGGCACCGATATGTCTATCCGGGTGGAAAGCGAGAGCGAATTGGTGAAAAGCCTGTTTGATGGCTGCGGCGTCGGCCAGCTCTAGAACGCTCAGGATCTCGTAATAGGTCGAGTCGTCGATGACACCGAGCCACTGCCAGACTCGATCTTCGTCCGCGCCGCCTTGCACTCTGCGCTGCCTCAGCCGCTGGGCGCCGCGGCGTGCCGCGCGGCCATCTGGGCGACGTCACCGGCTGAGGGGAGGCCGACGAGGCGGATTTGAGCTGCGGTCGCGTTGCCGGTTTCCACGTCGCGAGCCGACACGTTGAGAATGCCGTCTGTGTCGAGAGCGAACGTTACTGCGATCTCGACGTCGCCTCGGGGAGCGGGGCGCAGGCCCGATAGTTCAAGTTCGCCGAGCAGCGTGTTCTCGTCGAACCGTCCGGACTCGCCTTGGCTGATGCGGATGCGCACCGTTGCCTGGTTGTGCTGCGCGGTGACGAATCCGCGGGTTTCTTCACAGGGTATCGGCGAGTTTCGGGCGATGATGGCGTCGCAGTAGCCGCTGACCGTTTCGACCGCGAGCGTCAGCGGCGTGACGTCGACAAGCAGCGGCGCTGAGTCGCCGAGCATGGAGCCGAAGCTCGGGGGGCCGGGGGGTGCCGGCTCTGGCAGCTCCTGAATCGTCGGCGCGGCTCCGGTCCATTGCGGCGGTGCCTGGGGAGCGACGGGCGGCGCTTCCGGCGCTTGCAGCGGCGGTGGCGCTTGCAGCGGCGGCGGCGCGGCAGGTTCGGGCGGCGCGGCGGGCTTGGGAGGGGGCGCGGCGTGCTCGGGCGCTGCTGGCTGGCTGCCGAGGAACATCGCTGCCTCGGCGGGTTGCGGATCGACCGTGGGCAGCACCTGCGTGGTCACCGGCGCGGGTTGTGCGGGTGCCACGGGTCCCGAATCCGGCGGCGCGGGTATTTCCAGATCGAGGTCGGGAGGACCGCTGGGTGCGGCCAGCGGCGCCAAGCCCAGACCCAGCGCAGTCGCCTGAGGTTTGCGGGGCGGTGGCAAAGCGCCGTCGTCAGATGGGGGGACGCCGGGTACGGCCAGGGCGTCCGCATCACCGATTGGTGGCAGGTCGCGGCCTGCGTGAACGGCGGTAACTTCGTCCGTGGACAGCGGCGCGGCCATGGCGCGCAGATCGCCGGCGTGTCGCTCTACTGTGTCGTCCGAGTCGGGTCCTGTTTGGATGCCGTGTCCGACGAGCGGTAGATCGCCTGGATCGACCGACTCCAACGTCGCTTTGTCGAGCGCCGGAGCAGGGGACGAGGCTTCGCCAGGCATGATCAGCGGCAGGTCGCCGTACTTCGCCTTCATGTCGCCTTCGCTGGGTTCCGGCAGCGGGTTGTCTGGCACCGTGTGGTCTTCGGGCTCGGTCGCGGTCGGAGCCGTGACGCCCACGATCGGCAGCAGCGCGGTGGTGCTGTCTTCGGTGCGTTTTGATCGGCTAACACGCGGCGGTTGCTTGGCTACGCTCTCGTCCCACGCCGCGTCGACGAGCGATGGCCGCATCTCGTCTGCCGATGCCAACGCTTGCTCGGCGTCCGACTCCGCGCTCATCAGGGTTGGCTGAGCGTCCTGGATGGCTTTGTTGGCGTCGGGGCCGAGACCTGGACCTGTGCGCACGCGACCGCGCGCTCCTAAGCCGCCATGGGTCTTGGGCAGCGGAGCAGGGGCGGGGCCCGGTCGCGCGGGAGTGCCCAGGCCCATGCCCGTGGTTTGGCGCCGCCGTTGCGCGCCGGGCGCATCCGCGGTGGTCGGCGAGGGGCCTGACGGCATGCCTGCCGGCGGTGCGACGCGCATGGGGGGCTGCCGAGACGGTTTCGGGGGAGGTTTGCGGCCAACGTTCGACGAATCGAGTCGGCGCTTGCCGGGGATGGTGGGTGGCTTGAGGCCGCGATCGGTCGTGCGCTTCACGCCGCCGAGCCCGCGGGCGGTATCTCGTGGGGCGCTTGCGACGCCAGGCGAGGTGGCGGCGCCTCTCCGCCCGCGTCGTGGAACCGGCGGCTTGGAGCTGCGTGGCGTGCTTTGTCCTTGAGAGAGGGTAGCCGCTTGGCGCGCTGCGGGCAGAGGGGGCTGTGGAATGCCGGCGCGGCGTCTGTCGGGTGCGCTCAGTGCGGACGCTTGAATCGCCGCGCCTAGTGCCACGACTTCGTCTGGGCTGATGTGTTCGAGCGTCTGGCGCCCAAAAAACTCCTCCACCTTAGTTTTTACTATAGGGATTCTGGTTGAGCCTCCGACGAGCAACACCTGGTCGAAATCACTGCGGCTTAGGCGCGCGACCTTGAGCGCGTCGTTGCAGACCTCGAAGGTCTTTTCGATGAGTGGTTCGGCGAGTTGGGTCAGCTCCGCCTGGGTCATCGTGAACTCAAGATCGAGCGGCTTGCCGGCGGCGCCGTGGCTCACTTCCTCAACCTTGACGGTCGTGGAGTTGGATGTGGACAGAGCGATCTTGACGCTCTCGGCGGCGGCCCGCAGACGCTCGAAGGCCTGAGGGTCGGTGCGCGGATCGTTGCGGTGCTGCGCCAAGAACCGCTCGGCCATGCGCTCGGCGATCGCAATGTCGATGTCGTCCCCGCCGAGGAACGTATTGCCGGCGGTCGCGAGCACCTCGAACACGTTGCCGGACAAGTCCATCAACGTGACGTCGAACGTGCCGCCGCCGAAGTCGTAGATAGCGATGCGCTCCGTGCTGCCTTTGCCGAAGCCGTAAGCCAGCGCCGCGGCTGTTGGCTCGTTCAGGATGCGCAGCACTTCCAGGCCGGCGACGCGGCCAGCGACCTTAGTCGCCGCGCGCTGGAGGTCGTTGAAGTTGGCGGGCACCGTGATCACGGCTCGCTCGACTTTCTCGCCGAGCGAGGCTTCCGCGATCTGTTTGGCGCGCCGTAGCACGAACGCGCTGATCTCGGGCAGGGTGTAGGTTTCGCCACGCGCGACGACAAGCGCCGCCTGACCGGGCCCCTCGCGCATCTCGAAAGCGAACCGCGACCGCGCCGTCCGGACCTCTTGCGAGTCCCAGCTACGGCCGATCAGCCGCTTCACAGAGTAGATCGTGTTCGCCGCGTCTACGAGCCGCCGCGCCTTGGCGTCGCTGCCGACGAGCACGGATCCCTTGGGGTGGAACGACACCACAGACGGCAACAGGCGCTCGCCGTTGTCGTCGGCGATCGTCTGCGCCTGACCGTCGCGCACGAGCCCGACGACCGTGTTCGTCGTTCCCAAATCGACACCGATTACCGGACCCGTCATGACTCAGACTCCAGCAGCTCCATCGAAATCGAGTCGCGCCGCTCGAGTTCTTGGATCACCTGGTCGTACCAACGCTCCACGGTCTTCCTGAAGGGCCACATCCATCCGTACGCTGGACCCGTGAAGCGGCCAACTATTCTTCGCCGCAATTCGGGGCACCTTGCGGCGCTGAGGCTCTTCAACTCGGCCGTCGCGATCAGCGTCTCCGTGTACGCTTCCCATTCCAGCCGAGCACGGCCGTAAGCAAGTCCGACGGGCACGATCGGCAGCAGGTATAGAAGCGCCATGCCCAGTGGCGTAAACCGCCGTCGTTGCAGTAGGTGGATGCGCTCATGCCGCAATAGGATGGCTCGGTCGACGTCAGACGTGTCCGCCCAGGCGCTGGGCAGAAACAGCGTTGTGCCCAAAACTGTATGATATTCGGTTAGATAAGTGCTTTGGCCGCCGAAGGTGAGCAGTTTGAGCGCGATGTCGATCCCTTGAGACAAGCGGTGGCCAGCCTTCGGACGGAGCTCGAATTGCGGAAACTCCGAGCGGATCTGTCCCATTACCCGCGCTGTCAGCGGAAACTCATTCACCGGCTTCACCTAGCCGGTCGCCGACTTTGAGCGTTCGCCCGTTCACTAGGTCTGCGGCCGATGCGCGTCGCTTACCCGCGAGCTGAGCTTCGAGCAAGCGCACAGCGGAACCGTTCGTCCCGCCGCAGCGGATGATCAGAGCGCCCTTGTCGGCGATCACCACGGTACCTGGCTCGCCGGCGCCGTCGGTCGGTGCGGCGACCTCGAGGCGGTGCACCTTGAACGACTTGCCGCGAAGTTCGGTCCGCGCGCCGGGCCGGGGCGCGAGACCTCGGACGTGGTCGACCAGGCGCTGTGGCGACTGACGCCAATCCAGAATCAGGTGCTCGGGCAGCAGCGGCGGCGCGTGAGTGGCGGCGTCGTGGTCTTGCTTTCGACGCGGTAGGTCGCCCGCCATCGCTTTGGGCAAGTCCTCGCGGATCACTGTTGCGCACAGTTCGGACAGCGTGCTGGCGAGCTCGCCAGCAGTAGTTGTCGGGCCGATCGGCGTGCGTCGAAGCGTCAAGACGTCGCCGGTGTCGAGACCCGCGTCCATCTGCATCAACGAGATGCCGGTTTCCGTTTCCCCCTCGATGATCGCCCAGTTGATCGGCGCGGCGCCGCGGTACTTAGGGAGAATCGAGGCGTGGAGGTTCACGCAACCGGCTCGGGGAGCGTCCAGGACGGCCTGAGGCAAGATCCGGCCGTAAGCCAGGACCACCGCAACGTCGACGTCGCGCTCGGCAAGCCACGCATCTAAGGTCCCCGTGCGCACTTTCTTGGGTTGGTGCACCGTCAATCCGAGTTCGAGCGCTCGGGTTTTGACCGGTTGCGGCTGCAGGCGCAGCCGCGTCGCCGGCAGGAACAGCACGGCACAGAAGATCAATGCCGCCAGCACCGCCATCACCGCGAACAGCGCATAGAAACCCCAGTGACCGTGCAGCGCGGCGATCGCCGGCACCGTCGTCGCCATGATGGCGAAGGAGATGATGTAACGTGCCGAGTAGGCGCGTGACCGCCATTCGCTTTTGGCGATGCGCCCGATCAGCACGTCGTTGATCGGGATCTGGCCGAACACCACCAGCATGAAGAACACGCCGACCGCCAGCGCCGGCACACCGGTCAGGTTGAGCATGGCGGTGAAGCCGATGGCCTGGCCGAGGGCGACGGCGGCGAAGACGACGCGCACGGAATGGCGGTCGACCAGGTAGCCGAC
>JAUIKB010000138.1 GCA_030430975.1 Polyangia bacterium | reverse complement strand
GCGCGCTGGGCGTTACGGTTTCCGACCAAGTCGAGACCGTGTTCGCTAAGGCTGTCGCCACCAGCCCGAATCACCGCTACGAGAGTATGTCCGCGTTCTGGGCCGACTTCGCAGAAGCTGTCGGCATGTCATCGACGCTCAGTTCGAACGGTCCGATGTCCACCTCGAGTCCGGGTATCGCCAACAGCGCGACGGTGATTTCCGACCTCTCGGTGTCCGGATCGCTCGGCATCGGCCCGCAAGGGTCCACAAACATCACGACGGGAAGCCCGTCGACACTCACCGCGACCCCGCAAGAGCCGACCAAAAGCGCCTCGAAAGCTCCCCTCATCGGTGTGGCGGTGATCGGCCTGGTTGCCGCCGCCGCTGGCGCGGCATTCATCATGACCCGCGGCGGCGGTGAAGAGGACTCCGCAGCGACTCCTGCCGGCTCAGGCGGGGGCGCAACTAGCGCGAGCGCCAGCGTCGCCGCCGCGACAGCCCCTAAATGCCCACAGGGGATGGTGCTGATCCCAGCCGGTCAGTACTTCATGGGCTCGGACGCTAAGACCGCCCCAGCCAACGAAAAGCCGGCGCACAACGTCAAGTTAGACGCATTTTGCTTCGATCTCCACGAAGTAACCATGAAGCAATACAAGGCCTGTTCGGACGCCGGAAAGTGCAAGCGCGCACCAAAGCAAGTCGAGTGGCCTAACATCAGCGAAGAGCAGCGAAAGACGTTTAGTCCGCTCTGCAACGCCAATGCGATAGACGAACGCGGCGACCACCCTGTCAACTGCGTCGACTGGCCGATGGCTAAGACCTACTGCGAAAGCAACGGCAAGCGGCTGCCGACCGAAGCCGAGTGGGAATACGCGACTCGCGGCCCCGACGGCCGTATCTACCCGTGGGGTGACGCCCCGCCGACCGAGAAGCACCTGAATGCGTGCGGTACTGAGTGCGTAGCGTGGGGCAAGGAGCACGGCCGCACGTTCAACGCTCTGTACGATGCGGACGATGGCTACCCGATCACCGCGCCGGTCGGAAAGTTCCCAGCGGGGAATTCAAAGTTCGGGCCTAGCGACGTGGTCGGCAATGTCTTCGAATGGGTGGCTGACTGGATGGGCGAGTATTCGTCCGAAAAAGCCGAGAACCCGACCGGCGCCAAGCAGGGCGAGCGTCGCGTCATTCGAGGGGGTGCGTTCAACGGTTCTGACAAGACGTGGCTGCGCCCATCGTTCCGGTTCGCCGCTCCTCCCAAGATGCGCAGCTACGGCTTCGGCTTCCGATGCGCCGGTACGATTGCAGCGCCGGACAAGTAGCCTGTCGATCGCGTCGACTTTTTCCGTGCAAGTCGCCACTTCCTCAAGCGCTTCCGTAACGACACCGAGCGCTCGGCTGCAGGATCCGCCCGGAGTCTGCTAGCATCCTCGGCGAGGAGGCGGAGCGGAGTGCCAAAGAGCCCACTCGACCATCCGCGGCTACGCGAGATTGAACAACGCCTGGACGAAGGAGCCCTGGATGATGCACAGCAGTTGCTCGCCAGCCTGGGCGATGTTGCGTTCTTTCGCTACGCCACGGCTTATCTCGCCACACGACTCCTGTTCCTGCGCGGTCGGCTCGACGACCACGACGTCGCGGAGCGCCTTTCCGAGATTCTCGGACACGTAGATCAGTTCCCCGAGGCCCAAGCAATGCTGCGTGCTA
Source organism: Polyangia bacterium (assembly GCA_030430975.1). GTDB lineage: Bacteria > Myxococcota_A > Polyangia > Polyangiales > Polyangiaceae > JAUIKB01. Next base: position 7,913 of record JAUIKB010000138.1, on the reverse strand, counting down.
CCGGCCTGAAAGTCTCGTCGGCCGAATCAGCCTTGAGCACGGGCGGGACATCCGACCCACCGCCCACCAGCTCCGCGGCGGGCAACGCAAGCCAAGCCGCCGACGATGCCGAACCAGCAGAGACTCCGGCTGAGACCGATCCACCTCCTTCCGACGTTCCGGCGCCGCCGCTCGGTCCGCTCTCCGTCAAACCCATCCATGCTGTCGGAAACACGCCAACATCCGACTCGCCAAGTAAAGACGCCGAGCCCGCGGTACCCGAACCCAACGCTGCGTCCGCGCCGTCGCCCCACACGGCGTCCCCTGCGGTCGACTCAGCCTGGCCCGAGCTCGGACGTCCGTCCGCGCCAACCGGAACCCCCTCCCCGCTGGGCATGGCCGTGGTCACAGCGACCGAGCCAGTGCCCACAGATGTCCGCGCCGCCAGCATCCCCGAGCTGGAAGTTCCCCAGCCCGCGGCGCAGCGTGAAGTCCCCAGTATTCCCGAGCTCGATCTGCGCCGGCACGCGTGGACTCCGCCGTCGACACCAGCGGCCCGCAAATCGAGCACTCCGCCGCGCAGTGGCTTCACTGAACCGATCAACGAAGCCGCGGGACAGCCACCCGATGCGTTCGACATCCCCAAGGCACCGGCAGTGCCCGACCTCGGCGGGAACAGCCCCATCCCGACGAACGCGCTCAAGCCTCCAAGTGGATTGACGCGGCGCCAAGAAATGACGCGCCACGTGAACAGCCGGTATTCGGAGACACCAAGGGACGCCGAAGTGCTTCGCAACTCGCAGCGACCACCCCAGCGGGCATTCGTCGCGCCCGCGCAGCGGCGCGGCGGCTTCACTACCGACGTCGCTTCGATGCGCGAACCCTCGGATCCCGGCATTCGCTCGGGGCCGCCGTCGGCGACCGACAGCACCGCAACGGGTGAGCGCTCCGCCAGCACCTTCGAACTCACACGAATGCTCGACAGCGGAAAGTTCAAGGCCGTGGTGGAGGCCACCGAAGACGCGGAAGGCGCAGAGCTCTCGCTGATTCGCGCTCGGGCTCAGGCCGGTGCCGGCGACACGCCGGGATGCATGAGTACGCTTCGTCGACTTGAGGCAGCTCCGCTGCTCGATCCCGAGCTGCGCGCCGGAGTCGCTCGCTTGCTGCTCGAATGCGGTGAGTTCGCACGCGCTTTCGACCAAGCACGCTCCGCCTACGACGATGATCCACGCTCACCGATGGCGCGAATCGTGTTCGCATGGACCGCGGTACGGCTCAACCGCCGCAATGACGACGAAAGTCTCCTCGAGGCAGCGCGCCACGCTTTGGCGCTGGTGATGGATGGCCCCATGCCGGGCGTAACAACCGCCCTCAGCGCAGTAGTACAAGCGCTCGGGCCTGAACCGGCGCGAGCGACTTCTACCGTAGAAAAAGCGCTCGCGATCGCTCCCGGCAACGCTGACGCACTGGCGGCTCGGGCTTTGGTTGCTGCGCGTTTGGGACAGAAGACCGATGCTCAACACGCCTGGTTCCAGTTGCTTGACCGTGATTTCCGGGAGGCCGACGCCGTCAGCAGCAAGCTCGTATCGCTGGGAGTTGATCTGGATGATGCAGCGCCGCGCACGTCGACGCACACGGCGCTCAAAGCCCAAGCTGGCACTTGGGATAAGAGCGAGCGAGCGCTAATTTCAAACTTCCCCAAGCCGGGCGTTAGCGCCATCGAAGCCGAGGCGACGCGCGAGTTCGAGGAACTGGGAGTCGAGGCCCACGACATCGGCGCCGTCGCCTCACTCGGCGGAGCTTTCATGACGAGCGCCGCGGCGTTTCGCGACTTCTCCCCTTACGACTTCAGTCTATTCAGCCTAAGGCGACTCGATGCTGGGCTGGATGCGCTATACGGCGAAGGCCCGCGAGACGCCGCTGACGACGCTGATACCGCGATCACGACGATCCTAGCCTGTTACCTTGGCGAGACTATCTGCAGCGCCTTCGCAGGCGAGTGGGAATCGATCGCCAGCGTTCGCAATGCACGCGTCCGCATCGCGGGCAAGACCGTCTCCCCTTTCCGTTTGATCAAGTCACGCATTCGCCAGGGCTCTGAATACCAGATCAGTGCCGCCCTGGCCCTTGAGGGCATCGGACGGACCGCCACTGCTTGGCGCGTCAACAGGCCCGCAACTTGGAGCACCACGAACCCATGGCAGGGCGAGTGGCCAACAGCTGATGACATGCAGCGACTCGGCAAGAGCGTGCAAAGCTCGGTCGTTAGCGCGTTCTGTGAGAAGCGCGCTCACGGCCCGCTCGACGGTTCGATTTCAAGCCTAGCCTCGGTCGACGCGTACCTCGAGCTGATCGGACCGCAGCGTGTGGCGCTCGACATCGACGCTCCTTGGGCACGACGCATTGCGGTGTTGGTCGGCGCGTACGTTGGCGAGGTGTTGCGCCGCTGTGGTGGATCGCCGTGGTTTGAATCAGGCCAGGGCGCGCGGCGGATCCGCATCACGATGCCCGGAAACGTCGACGCTTGCCCCATCGAAGCGATCCTCGGCCGCCTCGGGAAGGGTAATCCGCCGTCGATTGTGGACTATGTGCGGTCACTAACGCCGTAGGCGTCGACCGGAGCCCCGTTGGCTCTAGGAGGCTGCGCGGACAGCTGTCGACGCGCGCTGACCGAGCCGAAGATCGTCGCGCTACGGGTGGATCGAAACCAGCGTACCCTCGCGAAGCGACATCGCTCCGTGCCAGTCTGCTGGGACTGGCGGATCCGTCCAGCCGAATAGCCATTGCGCATCCGCCGGCGATAGATTGATGCAACCGTGACTGCGCGGTTTTCCAAACGAATTATGCCAGTACGCGGCGTGCAACGCGTAGCCCTCGGTGAAGTACTGCACGTACGGGACATCCTTGAGTTCGAAATTGTCGCCGTCCTCGTCGCCGCTCATGGTGGCGGTAACGTGCTTGGTGTGAATCAGGAACCGCCCGCGAACGGTCGAGTGGGTTTCCTCGGGATCGCCGAGTCCCGCCGCACCGGTCGAAACTAGCGTCGCGTACACCGGTCGAACCCCTTCATAGGCGACAAGTGTCTGGCGCAGGATCGAGATGTCGATCCAAGTGCGGCCCGGCTTGGCCCAGCCCGGGCGTCGTTTCATCGCCGGTACATGAACAACATGGTCAGCCCTGACCCAGCCGCCTCCGGTAACCGCCAGGTACTTGGCGCTCCCGATCCGGATTCGCTCACCGCTGAGCGGCAGCGCCTCCCGAAACGAGAGCCGTCGATCGGCTTTGAGACCCGTTTGCTTGTCCCCCGACATCAGGTGAGCGCCGCGGACCCAGGAGAACGCCACCGGCAGTTTGATCGTCTCGTCGAGCTCGATGCCCTTGAAGTCACTCTTGACGATCGGCTTAAGCCGGTCGAGCGGCAGCACCTCCATATCCGTCGACAACCCGAAGCGCCTTCCCTCCGACTCAAAGAAGCGGAGAAACGCATAACCACTCTGAACGCGGGCGCGGCCCGTATAGACCGACTGTTTGGAGTGTACGTAACCGTTCAGCGTCGGCGCGGGTTGATTGACCAAGAAGCTCGGGATGGGCTGGATGTCGACATCTTCGAGTCCAGCCGGCACACGCGCGCGGTGCTTTCGCAAGCCACGTTCTACGCGACGCTGCTCCGCGGGCGTGGGCACCTTCGCGTACAGCGGCGGCGTGGGAAACCGCGCGATCGCGTAAGAGTAGGGCAACGGCCGATCGCGCCGCGGCATGACGCGGGCCGCCACGGACGTCGGATGGTGCGCATCCAGTGAGGCCGTCTTACCAACGCAAACGTAGCCGCGCGGCTCTATACGATACCAGCCCTGCTCGCATGCCTTGAAACCGCTCGGCTCCGCGCGCCGAGTGGCCACGGTACCCGCCCGCAGATAGCCGAGCTTCTTCGAACGCCAGTCTGGCCGCGCGAACACGAACGTTTCCTTGCGGATTGCGGTGACCGCCCGCTCCGGATCGAAATCCACGGATGTCGTAGCGTCGACGTGCGCCCCACCCTCGGCGTCCGGCTCGGGCCATTCGCCCTGGTCGCTCAAGTCCACCTTCGGCTTCAGCGAGACCGGCTGAGCCGCAGCAGCCTCCGGCGGCGCTTCGGCAACGCGCGAAGCGGCGGGTGCGGGTCTGGGGGTGTTGCCCTTGGTTACGATACCGCCTGGACAGCTAATCGCGGTCAAACCGGCCCCGAATGCGAGGACTTTCGTCAAGGCTCCGAACGCCGCCATGGGACCCAGGCAGTACCCCTGCCCCGGCGTTTCGGCCCAATTTTATGCGCCGGAGCGTTCCCGATGCGAGTCGCTGCGTGCTACACGCCCATCATGACCGCACAGAGCTTGGATGCGCTTAGCGCCTTGGACGCCCACCTTCGCGAAGACGAACGCATGGTCCGCGATAGCGTGCGCCGGTTCGTTCGGGAGCGCTATGTACCCCGCGCCGCCGAACTGTTCGAAACCGAGCAGTTTCCTCAGGACTTGATCCCCGAAATCGCGGAGCTCGGTCTGCTGGGCGCCAGCATCAAAGGCTATGGATGCGCCGGCATGAGCGCCGTGCAGTACGGGCTGATTCTGCAGGAGCTCGAGTACGGCGACGGCGGGTTGCGCAGCTTCGTGTCCGTCCAGGGATCGCTCGCGATGTACGCGATCGCCGCCTACGGATCCGAGGAACAAAAACAGAAGTTTTTGCCAGAAATGGCCTCGGCCAAGCTGATCGGCTGCTTCGGACTCACCGAACCGGACAGCGGCTCAGACCCGGCTTCGATGAAGACAACCGCGCGAAAAGACGGCGACCATTACGTGCTCAGCGGTACCAAGATGTGGATCACGAACTCACCGTTCGCCCACGTCGCGATCGTGTGGGCCAAGGTAGACGACGGTGGCGCCGAGAGCATCCGAGGGTTCATCGTCGAGCGCGGCATGAACGGCTTCGAGACGCCGCGCATTCACGGCAAGATGAGCCTCAGGGCGAGCGAAACCGGCGAGATCGTTCTAGATGAAGTCAGAGTGCCCGCCACCAACATGCTGCCCAATAAGCGCGGCTTGGGTGGACCGCTCGGCTGCCTTTCACAGGCTCGATTCGGCATCGCGTGGGGCGCCGTGGGCGCCGCAAAGTCATGCTTTGAAGCGACGCTCGACTACGCGGTCAACCGCATTCAGTTTGGGGTTCCGATCGCGAGCAAGCAGCTGATCCAAGCCCAGTTCGCCGACATGGCAACCGAGATTATCAAAGCGGATATCCTTGCGCTTCATTATGGACGTATGAAAGATGACGGTGGAATTCGCCCTGAACAGGTATCGCTTTGCAAGCGCAACAACGTGGACATCGCGCTTCAGGTGGCTCGCAAGTGCCGAGGCATTCTGGGCGGCAACGGCATCTTGCTCGAGTACCCGGTGATCCGCCACATGCTCAACCTAGAGAGCGTGTACACGTATGAGGGAACCCACGAGGTTCACACGCTTGTTCTGGGCAAGACGCTCACCGGAATCAACGCGTTCTAGATCCGGGGCAACCTGCCTACTTCGTCGTATTGCGGATCAACTCGGCATAAAACGTAACCGCGTCGGGCACAGCATCCTTACTCAGTCGTTCGTCCACACCGTTGAGTCGCGGAAGCTCCTCGCGGCTCACGCGGATCGGTGTAAAGCGATATAGATTGCGCGTTAGTGGCTCGAAATGTCGAGCATCTGTGACGTCGACATGCAGTGCGGGGGCGACGAGCGCGTCAGGAAAAACGGCGCTGATCGCACGTTGGATAGCCTGAAAACCGCTCGTTTCGACCTCTGACGTCGCCGTCGGCTCGAAGGACCCCGAGACCGTTGTCACGTCGGCGCGATCGCCCAGTACTGCTCTTACGTGCTTAACCGTTTCGTCGACGGTATCGCCAGGCCTTACTCTAAACGTCCAGACTCCCTCGTCACCGTCGCGCTGCTTCTTGGCGAGGGTTGTGCGGACCTGATCGTTTCCGCCGGGATTCCCGGTGAGGTTGCGTAGAATCAGTGGCGAAAGCAACCAGCGATTGGCCGCAATCATCTTGCCGACGAACGGCAGCTCCGGCCCGAGGTAGTCGAACTGAAGCGTGATCGGTCCCTCGAACTGCGCCGGCATCGGGTCCGACTCGAAGGCTTGCTCGAGCGCCTTGAGTTGACCCGACTTCTTAGACTTCACTTTGAGCCTGACCATCCCCTTCTCGGCGACGCCCACCATCGCGACCGGTCGGCTCAGCTGCGGGACAAGGTCAGCTATGACCGTCATGCCCTGATCCAGCACCGTTTCCACCTGCATACCGCGACGCTTCAACGCCATCACCGCAGCCTGCGCCCCCAGACCGCGCTGATAGTGGTCGTGGGTAACGACCAGCACGAGCGTCACCGACGGCTTGAAACCAGAGGCGAGAAGCGCTTCGATAGCCTCGAATTGGGCTACGAGCATCGACTTATCGTCCATCGCGCCTCGCCCCCACACGAAGCCGTCAGAGACCTTGCCGCTGAACGGTGCGTGCTCCCAATCGATGTGCGCGCCTCGACGTACTGACGGCACGTCTAAGTGACCGAGTAAAACAACCGCTGGACGCGCCGGATCAGTTCCTTTCCATGTGTAAATTTTTGTCAACTCACCGGCATCTTCAACACCCAGGTCAGAGTGGGTCCTGGGATACATTCGCTTGAGCGCTGCAAACCCTGTCCGGAACGCCTGGGTCGGTACTTTTTTTAGATTCGCGCTTCGACTCGGTGCGGAGCTTCAGCAGAACGCTGATATTGGTAACGGTCTGAGCCGGTTTGATCGCGATCGGTTGCGCCTTGCTCACCGCAAGCTGCCGTGATTTCGCACGCAGCGCATTGGCCACCATCACCGCGAGCAGTACACCGAGCGTGACGACGCTGCCGAGTAGCGCCCAACGGAGCAACCCACGCTTTTTACCCGTGCTCGAGCCCTCGTCAGTTTCCACTCGACTCGGACTCCTCCGGTGTAGAGCCGCGAAGCTCGGTTTCGGGTCGGGTCGGTCGCGCCTGGATTTGGGCCGATTCTCGTAAACCGACGCCGACGATAAACAGCTCGGAGCTGACCTGCCGAACCGACTTTGGGCGGATCACCTTGCACGATGTGTAGGCTTCCTGCACGGCCTTGCGAGCGTGAACGAAGTCCTCGCTCATGAACAACTTCGCGGCGAAGTGAGAGCCCGCCACCCCGAACGTCCGGGCAACCTGCAGAGCCGCTGTGAACAGCTCGAAACTCCGAGCTTGATCGAGTTCCTTTGCTCCTGACGTCTTCGGCGCCATGTCGGATAGCACCACATTGTAGGGCCCATGCCGCTGCAGAGTCTCACTGTCGAGATCCAGCGCATCCCCCTGCACGACCGTCATGTGCGCGGGGGTCTTCGCCGTGATCTCGCTGAGGTCGATGGCCAGCACGCTTCCGCCCGGTCCGACTCGCTGGGCGGCGTAAATGGACCAAGACCCGGGTGCCGCGCCGAGATCCAACACGCTATCATTCTTGCGCAGCAGACGGATGCGCTGGTCGATTTCCTTGAGCTTGTGAACGCTCCGCGCTGGGTAACCGGAGGCTTTCGCGTCCCGTGTGAACGCGTCGGGGCGTGAATATCGATTGTGCTTCTTGGCCACGGCTTACGGCGTCAATACCACAGGGTCTAGCCGACGTTTACCGCCACCGCCTTCGTAAATGGCTCGCCCGTGGCTCGGAGTCGGAAATCCTCGGGCACCGAGCGATCACGCAGACTCGTGATGCGGGCACCTGCGCGCGCGGCCGCCTCATTCAGCTGACGCCTAAAACGCGCAAACGACGTCTTGCGGTGATTGGTGACGGCGAGCAGCCAGCCACCGGGCACGAGCAAGCGTAGGGCTGCCTCGGCCAATTCGACATAGTCGCGATCGACGCGAAAGGTA
>JAUIKB010000137.1 GCA_030430975.1 Polyangia bacterium | reverse complement strand
GTAGCCAACAAGGAGTACGGAAAGTTTGCCACTAACCTAGATCAAAACCGCTGGTCGAAGCGCAATTTGTTCTTAGTGCGACTGGTGGACTACATTGTTAAACCAATACTGCAGCCAACCGCACGAACCGATGACGGCATCCAGAACGATGGCGGTGTTAGTCCGCAGGTAGAGTCGGATCCGGTCGTTGAAGAAAACTATCAACAAACCTTGGTGGCATTTTTGCGATTGATTAAAGAGAACGGTGCGCAAGCTATATTTGTCGCGCAAGCGCACTCAGCTGAAACACCGAAAAACAGACAGTACACGGGTTATTCGCAACGCGCTATAGGACTCGCAGAAGCGCACGGAGCAATCGTGCTTAACGCCCAGGAAATGGTCGATACCAGTGATATACCAAGTCATGAGCTTTTCAGTAGTTCTGGTGTGCACTATTCAGAACTTGGCGCGCTTAAATTAGCGGAGTTTATATTTGCCAGAGGTTTGAACGGCACCACAGACCCAACAGCACTATAACTCGATAACCGCGGTGGTGCTTATGCTCGTTAGAATCAAAGCAAAGCGCTTGTTTGCAGCTCCTTCAGGTCACCTTCTTAACCTCGCATAAATGGCGAGATCGATTTGCCCAAAAATCAGAGTCTCACCTGCTCTCGCTCACTCCACATCGCACAACACTCCCCCGCTACTCGCAACGTGCGCCAAGCACAAAACATATCTGTCGGATTACACGAATATTCATGCAGAACGAGCGCTCGCGTACGGTGCTATGTTGTACTAGACTAACTACCGTCTAGCAAACTACACTTTTTCCTTCGTTGATACCCATACTATATTCGGAGTCTCTATGCACATTTCGCTCAAAATCCTCGTTGCCGTTCCTATGCTTTTCTTTACTTCTGTTGGCATACGCTGGGCGGTGGACCCCAGTGGAACAGCGGAGATGCTGGGCATGCCTCTTTTAAGTGGTCTTGGACTTAGCACTCAGATCGGCGATCTGGGCAGTTTTTTTCTGAGCGTTGGCTTGATGTCCCTAATAGGTTTGATTAGCCAGCAGGCTGCGTGGTTTTACTCTGCCGCCATGTTGTTGTTGATCGCCGCATTCTATCGCGTCATCGCCTGGGCCATGTATGGCGCAGTATTCGCGACTGAGCAACTGGCGGTCGAGGTGATCGTGTCAACTCTGTTCATCGTTGCCGCGCTGCGGAGCAATCCGGCATCTAAGAACTGAGTGCTATTATGCAATACTATAAGGTCGCACCCGTCATTCGATGGGTAATCGCAAGCTGCGTACTGATATGCACGCTTAATTCAGTGGCTCAAGAGGGCCCATTAGGTGCTCAAGTTGCGCCCGCCCGAACTACAGCGCCCAACATCGTGTTGATTTTGGCTGACGATTTAGGCTTTTCGGATATATCGCCTTTTGGTATTCGCTTTAGCAATTATCACACCTCTGCAAGCTGCGCACCGTCACGGGCAATGTTGCTTACTGGCGTTGATAGTCATCGTGCTGGGGTAGCCAACATTCCAGAGGCCATTCCACCAGAACAAGCGGGTCATCCTAATTATCAAGGCGTTTTAAGTCACAGCGTAGTCACCGTGGCAACCCTTCTTGAGGACGCCGGCTACCACACCTATATGGCCGGCAAATGGCATTTGGGCATGACGCCTGATACGCTACCCAGCGCGCGCGGATTCAAGCGCACTTTTGCGATGGCCGACACAGGCGCTGACAATTGGGAACAAAAGCCGTATTTGCCCATTTATGCCAAAGCAAATTGGTTTGCTGACGGTAAAGAAGCCACACTGCCAGAGGATTTTTATTCCTCAGAATTCTTAGTAGACAAAACCATTGAATTTATCGACAGCAACCAGGATACACAGCCCTTTTTTGCCTACCTACCCTTTCAAGCCGTGCACATTCCAGTGCAGGCACCGCAGGAATTTACCGACAAATACCTAGAAACTTACCGCGATGGTTGGAACGCACTGCGTGCGCGTCGTCACCAACAGGCGATTGCGTTGGGGCACGTGCCAGCCGATACAAAAATGGTCGATATGCCCTCTACGGCCGACTGGGATTCGCTTGACTAGGCCGCCCATGCCGGAGGGTTTCATCGCGTAGTAAACATGCGTGCTGCTGATGTCGAGGTCCCGACCGCTGGTGTCCAGATCGAGCGTCAGCGGTTCGCAGGCGCCGGCGATACAGCTCGTCGTTCCGCAGCTGCGCGCGCATTCGCCGCAGTTGCTGGCGTCGGTTTGCAGATCGACGCAGGTGCCGCCGCAGTCGGTCAAGCTGCCGGCGCAGCCGCCGGAGCCGCCAGAGCCACCGGTCGACCCCCCGGAGCCGCCCGTAGCGCCGCCGCTGCCCGCGGATCCGCCTGTGCTGCCGCCGGAGCCGCCGACGCTACCGCCCGAGCCGCCGGTCGACCCTCCGGAGCCGCCGGTGGATCCGCCCGAGCCCGCCGAGCTCCCGGCACTGCCGCCGTCGCTGCCCGCACTGCCGCCGTCGCTGCCCGCGCTGCCGCCGTCGCTGCCGCCGGAGCCGCCGCCGTTGAACGAGCGAGGCGAGTCGTCAGAGCCGCCGCAGGCGACGGCGGTGCCGATGGTGACGGCAAAAACGAGGGTAGCGGTTAGCGGGCGGCGAAGAACTTGCGTCTGAATCATGGCCCTAAGATTAAGATTCGTTTGCGCGCCTGCCAATCATCCCGGTGTCCACTCGGTGATCACGGCGCGCCCACCGGCCACAACTGAACAGTCGTTGCGGCGCGGCGGGCGCAGCACTACACACCGCGCATGGCGACGAAGAAAGCAGCCGTAAGGCGACTGAGCCGAGTGGTGCCCCCAGCCCCCTCAACGATCGAAGGCCACCTGGTGGCGCCGAAAGGCTCGCGGTTCGCCATCGTGGCGAGCCGGTTCAACGAGTTCCTGGTCGAGCAGCTGATCGGTGGCGCCAAAGACGCATTGCTCCGCCATGGCGCGACCGAGTCGGATGTGACGCTGGTTCGCGTACCCGGCTCGTGGGAAATCCCGCTCGTCTGTAAGCGTCTGGCCGAGACGGGCAAGATCGATGCCGTGATCGCGTTGAGCGTCGTCATCCGTGGCGGGACACCTCACTTCGACTACGTCGCCGCGGAGGTGTCTAAAGGTGTGGCGCACGTCGCGGCCGATACCGGCGTTCCGGTGACGTTTGGTGTGCTCACCACCGACAGCATCGAACAGGCAATCGAGCGGGCGGGGACGAAAATGGGCAACAAGGGCTTCGATGCCGCTGTCGCCGCGATCGAGATGGTTTCGCTGGGGGCCGCCCTCGACAAAGCCGGACTGTAGCCGTCATGGGCGCGCGCACCAGCGGCCGTGAGGCGGCGATGCAAATGCTGTACGCGCTCGAGCTGAGCGGCGACGGGGTCGACTATGTGGTCGAAAATTTCTGGTTGGAATTGCCCGGTGACGCAGAGGGACGCGAATACGCGGATCAACTCGTGCGAGGCGTCGCCGGCTCGTTAGTGTCGCTGGATGAACGGATTCAGTCCGCGAGCACCAACTGGCGACTTGAGCGCATGCGGCCGGTGGACCGCAACGTGTTGAGATTGGGAGTGTACGAACTCAGCCAGCAGCCAGGCGTCCCGCGAGCGGTTATTCTGGACGAGGCCGTCGAGCTCGCGAAGCGCTACGGTTCGGACGGCAGCAGCGCGTTCGTCAACGGCGTGCTGGACAAGGCGGCCGACGAAGCAGGTCGGACCGACTAGGTTCAGCGTGGACTTACGCTTCGCTAATGCGACTCTGCGCACGCTCGATCAAGCGGGAACCGAGGTACTTGTCGCCTGTCTCGCGATGGGCGAACGCCCGCCGGGCGGCGTCGCCGGACTGGTAGATTGGCGTCTGGCTGGACGCGTATCCAACCTGATTCAGGCTGGGTTTGCAACGGGCGAGCTGGGTGAGGTGCTCATGATCCCGGGTAAGCCTCGCCTGCCGTTCGATAAGATTCTGCTGTTCGGTCTGGGTCCGCCAGCGGACTTCGACGAAGCGGCGTTTGATCGCGTCACTCAGAAGATGCTCGACACTCTCGAAGGACTGCGCATTCGCACGGCCGTCGTCGAATTGCCGGGGCGCCACCTCGCCCTCATCACGCCCGAGCGGGCGGTCGCGATCCTGCTGGAGAGCGCGGGGCAGCGTCAGGAGCATGATGTCTGGACGCTCGTCGACGATCCCGAGTCGCAGCGTGAAGTGCGCAAGCAACTGATCCAGCAGCGTCGACGCGCTGCGCCGTACGGCTGACGTACCGGATCACCAGCCGTGTCAGCGCGGGGGCTCGGGAGGCTTCAACGCTGAGCCTGCAATCCGGTGTGACGGTGACGAACGCGGTCCGCCCCTGCGCGCTCGCGCTCCATGCGATGCGTCTTCAAAGATGCGTTGGACTTCCGGTGGGTGCCGGCTAACTTGTTAGGTCAATGTGCGCCGCTGCGCACCGCTTTTGCCGAGGAGCCCACCGTGCGCGCGCTGTCGACTGTCTTTGTCTTTCTAACCAGCGCCGGGGTGATCGCTGGGAGCACTTCCCTGACCGCCTGCTCGACCGGGTCCGTCGACGACTCTGCATCGAGCGCTCAGGCACCGATCATCAACGGCCAGCTAGACACGACTCGTCAAGCGGTGGTGGCGATTATCGCCGGACCGGCTCGCTGTAGCGGGACGATCATCGCGACCAACACCACGACCAACGTTGGGTACGTGCTGACCGCCGCACACTGCGTTCAGGGGCCAACGCCTCAAGTGGTTCGCCAGGGCGACGACTACAACAACCACACGGCGCAGTACAACGTCATCGACTACGAGGCGCACCCCGCGTACGCGCCACCTGACGCGCGGTTCGACTTCGCGATGATACGCATCGCGGGTGTAGATGCGTCGACGCCGGTGATCGGCGTGGCTCAGACCAACGACGCGCTGATGGCTGGATCACCGATCACCAATGTGGGTTACGGGGTGACTGCGCCGAACGTGAGCAACTCGCTCCGCAGACAACGCGACACGACCGTTGCCAACCTCGATGCGAACGTGATCATCACCGATCTGACCAACGGCGGGATCTGTTCAGGCGATAGCGGTGGGCCCACGCTGGCTATGGTCGGCGGTCAGGAACTGGTTGTCGGCGTGCACTCGGCGGTTACCGATAGCTCGTGCACGGGTCAAGGAGTCAGCGGACGCGTGACGGCGGTGTACATGTCGTTCATCAAGCCGTTCATCGACGGACAGGTGACGCAGAGCTGCGACCTATGTCAGCAAACGGCTACGTCTGGCAACGGGTCGTGCGCCGGTGCGGTGAGCGCCTGTCAAAACAGTTCACAGTGTCAGGCGTTCGCCACGTGCCTCAACGGTTGCAACGGGGATCAGACGTGCGTCAACAACTGCGTCTCGTCGAACCAGGCTGGAGTCGACATCTATCTGGCCATTACCGACTGCATTTGTGACACGGGTTGTACGGCTGAGTGCGGGTCGGAACCGTTTTGCGCCAACCGTCCGACGTGCGGCTTCAACTTCAGCAACACGACCTGTGGCGACTGCAACGACACGAACTGTTGCGCGACGACCACCGCATGCGCGGACGACACCGACTGCGCGGCGTGCGCGACGACCGCCACTCCGGCGGCCAGCTGTGGCTCGAACGCGCTGTTCAACAGTTTCCGCCAGTGCCTTGCCGACAACTGTTCGACCGAGTGCGGCATCATGAGCGGCATGGGCGGGACGGGAGGATCGGGCGGCAGCGGCGGCGCGGGAGGTGCCGGAGCCGCCGGCGGTAGCGCTGGTACAACAGGAGGCGCAGGCGGATCCGGAGGGTCTGCTGGCGGTGCCGGCGGAACATCCGGTGCGGGGGTCGGTGGCAATACCGGCGGCGGTTTCGCCGGGGCCGGCGGCGACGATCCGAACGGTTCAAACGCCGACGCCGGTTCCGTGTCGGGCTGTGCTCTGACGGCACCGCAGCGCGGCACGAGTGACTCCGGCTGGGGCTGGATGGGTCTCGCCGTGTTGGCCTGGGCGGGCGCTCGACGTCGCGACTGAGGCGCCCCGTCATGCGCGTTCGGCGCGACGCCGCTGCCCGGTGATCGCGGCGGGATTCCGCTTCTCTGAGGCTTGCCGGCAGCCGAGGCGGGCGTTACGCCTGAACGTCTGTGGACGTCTTTGGCACCGCGACGCGAACTTGGTTCGACGAGACGTTTGAACGTCCGACCGCTGTCCAGGCAGAGGGGTGGCCGAAGATTGCGGGTGGCGAAAACGCGCTCTTGATCGCCCCCACCGGCAGCGGCAAGACCCTCGCCGCGTTTCTCTACTGCATCGACCGGCTGTCGCGCACCGCGACGACGTCTCCGGGCACTCGAGTGCTCTACATATCGCCGCTCAAGGCGTTGGTCTACGACGTGGAGCGGAACCTTCGCTCGCCCCTCAGCGGCCTCGACCGGACTGCGCGTCGCGCGGGAGTGGACGTGCGCATTCCGACGGTCGGCGTGCGCACCGGCGATACCTCTCCCCAAGAACGTCGCCGGATGTTGAAGCATCCACCCGAGATCCTCGTGACCACTCCCGAGAGTCTGTACCTACTACTCGGATCACAAGCCCGGGAGACGCTGCGCACGGTCGAGACCGTGATCGTCGATGAGGTGCACGCACTGGCTCCTACGAAGCGCGGTGCTCATTTGGCGATTTCCCTGGAGCGATTGACGCAGCTTTGCAATGGCCCTCCGCAGCGCATCGGTCTGTCCGCGACCGCGACGCCCTTGACGGTCGTGGCGGACTTCCTAGGCGGCGGCCGGCCTGTCGCCTTGGTCGACACATCGAGTGAACCCAGCCTGGACGTCGAGATCGTGGTGCCGGTCGAGGACATGGCGCGACCGAATGTGGCGCCCGCGGAGGCCGAAGGCGAGCTGCTGCTAGACGCGGACGAGGTTCCGGAACCGAAGCGAAATCACGGCTTGTGGCCGGCGATTCATCCGCGCTTGCTCGAGCTGATCCGCCAACACCGCAGCACGATCGTGTTCGTCAACAGTCGCGGTTTGTGTGAGCGACTCACGTTTGCGCTTAACGAACTCGCGGAGGAACCTCTGGTGCGCTCGCATCATGGCTCGCTGGCCCGCGAGCAGCGCAAGGAGATCGAAGAGTCGCTGAAGTCGGGCGACATTCGGGGCATCGTGGCGACGAGCTCGCTGGAGCTAGGGATCGATATGGGCGCCGTCGACCTGGTGTTGCTCGTCGAGTCACCCGGATCCGTCGCCCGCGGACTGCAGCGCATCGGGCGTGCGGGTCATCACGTCGGCGAGCAGAGCAAGGGCCGGATCTTCCCAAAGCACCGCGCGGACTTACTCGAGTGTGCGGTTGTGGCGCGTCGCATGCGCTCCGGGAGTCTGGAACCGATCGCTCTGCCTCTGAATGCGCTCGATGTCCTCGCGCAGCAGATCGTCGCGATGTGCAGCGTCGCGCCGATGTCCGTGGACGAGGTCGAACGGGTGGTTCGCGGCGCGGCGAACTACCGGACGCTGCCGCGGGACGCGCTGATCGGCGTTCTGGACATGCTGTCCGGGCGCTACCCTTCGAGCGCGTTTGCGGATCTGCGTCCACGCCTGCTTTGGGATCGCGAGCGCGACGTGCTGACGGCTCGTAAGGGCGCCAAACAGCTCGCGCTGATCAATGGCGGCACCATCCCCGATCGCGGTGCATACACGGTGCAGCTCGGCGAGGGTGGCCCGAGGCTCGGCGAGCTCGACGAAGAGATGGTGCACGAGACGACGCCGGGGCAGACGTTCACGCTCGGTACGTCGACGTGGCGCGTTGAGCAGATAACCCGGGATCGCGTGTATGTGTCGCCGGCGCCCGGCGAGTCCGGAAAACTACCGTTTTGGCACGGGGACGGTCCGGGTAGGCCGATCGAGCTGGGGCGCGCCGTGGGCGAGTTTGTCCGAAAGTTGGATCGGCTCAGCGACGAACGCGCCGACGCCTGGTTGCAAGGCGAGTATGCGCTTGACGCGCTGGCCGCCAAGAATCTGCGTAGTTATGTTCGCGAACAGAAGGCGGAGACCGGGACGCTGCCGACCGACAAGGCCGTTACGATCGAGCGCTTTCGGGATGAGCTGGGCGACTGGCGGATCTGTATCCTGACGCCCTTTGGCGGTCGTATTCACGCGCCGTGGGCGATGGCGCTCGGAGCGAGTCTGAGTGCTCGCGCCGGTTTCGAGGTTCAGACGATGTGGAGCGACGACGGGATCGTGCTGCGGTTCGTCGAGCTCGACGACCTACCGGCTCAAGACGTGCTCGTACCCAAGGCGGATGAGGTCGAAGACCTGGTGGTCGAGCAGCTCGGCAGCAGCGCGCTGTTCGCGTCTCACTTTCGCGAGAACGCCGGGCGCAGCCTGCTGCTGCCCAAGCGCCGGCCTGGAGAGCGCAAGCCGCTGTGGACCCAGCGCTTGAAGGCTCAGGAGCTGCTTGCCGTAGCCAAGAACTACCCGGCGTTTCCGGTATTGATGGAGACGTACCGCGCCTGTCTCAAGGACGTGTTCGACGTTCCGGCGTTCCTCGACTTGCTGAGGCGTATCGAAAGCCGCGAGATCAAAGTGGACGTCGTCGAGACGCCGTCGCCATCGCCGTTCGCGCGTTCGCTCGTGTTCGCCTACGTCGCCAACTATATGTACGCTGGGGATTCGCCGGTGGCGGAGCGCCGCGCTCAGGCGTTGTCACTCGATCGACGCTTGCTCGCCGAGCTGCTCGGATCGGATGAGCTGCGCGAGCTCCTCGACGCGGCCGTCATCGACGAGGTCGAAGCGGAACTGCAGCGCGTGCATCCCGACCGGCGCGTCCGCCACATCGACGGGCTGCACGACGCCTTGCGCCAGCTCGGGGACCTCACCGCGGCCGAGGTCGCCGAGCGCGCCGACGGTGACGCTGACGAATGGCTTCGGCAGCTCGTCGAGCAACATCGGGCGTTGCGCATCCGCGTCGGCGGAGAGCCGCGCTTCATCGCGGCCGAGGACGCCGCGATGTATCGTGACGGACTCGGTTCGCAGCTACCCGTCGGCGTGCCGTCAGCGTTCCTCGACATCGCCGAACAACCCGTCTCCGAGCTGTTCTTGCGCTACGCTCGGACTCATTCACCGTTCGTTGTTCAGGACTTGAGCGATCGTTATCGGCTGCCGGCTGACCAGGTGAAGGCGGAACTCGGACGGTTGGTTCGGGAGGAGAAGTTACTGCAAGGGAACTATCGTCCCGGCGGTGTTAGCATCGAGTGGTGCCACGCCGATGTGCTTCGCCGTATCAAGCGGCGCACGTTGGCAAAGCTGCGCGAGGACGTCGAGCCGGTCGACGCGGCGGTGTTGGCACGTTTTCTGCCCGAGTGGCATGGCGTCGGTGAAGGTCGCGGTGGTCTCGCGCGCCTCGAAGAAGTGCTGGTGCAACTCGAAGGGCTGCCGATGTCCTACGCGGAGCTCGAGCGCGCCATCCTGCCGGCGCGGGTCGACGGATTCCAGCCGCGCATGCTCGATGAACTCGGGGCGATGGGTTGGCTCGTCTGGGTTGGCCACAAGCCGCTGAGTGGCGGTGACGGCAAAGTGGCGCTCTACCGCCGCGACCG